>NZ_JBHUQX010000132.1:0-21617 GCF_042674225.1 Streptomyces sp. NPDC056948 | reverse complement strand
GTCGCTGACCGCGGCCACCGGGCCGGACTCCTGCTCCATGTGGTCCCGTTCACGCGGCTGGGCGTGGCCGCAGTTCTCGCAGTAGCCGTCGTCGTCCACGCGGCCGGCACGGCAGGCCACGCAGACCTTGCCGCCGGTGCCGGCGGCCGGGGCCGCGGGCTCGGCGGACACCCGTGGGTCCGGTGCCTGGAGGAGGTACTCGTCGGGCTGCATCTGATCGGGCTGGGCCTGATCGGGCTGGTTCTGATACGTCTCCGGCGGCGCGGCATGTCCGTCGGGCCGCCGGTCGAACCGCACGCCGGCGGCCGGGGGCGCCTCCGGCGGCATGGGGGTACCCGCGGCCGGGGCCTGAGGGGCCGCCGGCCCTGGGTCCGGCCAGGGCGCGCCGGCGGGTGGCGCCGGCGGGCGATCGGGATACTCACCGGCCGGAGCGCCCTGAGCGGGCACCGAGCCGTTCATGGTGATGGTCGGGTTGTCCTGCGGCCGTTCGGGCACGGCGGACAGGTCATATCCGCACGCGCCGCAGAAACGGTCACCCGATTCGAGGGGTTCCTCGCAACTCGGGCAGGCGGACAACTGGGGCATCTGCGACATCAACTACACCCACGTCCGGGGGCGGTAACGATTGGCACGTTCCACCAGGTCGATCCTCTCCTCGCCGCCCCGCGCCAGCCGGGCCAGCGTGCGGTACGAGCGTTCCAGGCCGAAACGCAGGCCCCGCTCGTCCAGGCCGCTGCCGAGCAGCGTCCGTCCCCCGGCGGCGGGAGGGACGGAACCCTGGCCCCCGGAGAGTACCCAGTCCAGCGCACTGCCGAGGACTTCGGCCGACAACTGCTCCCGTCGCGCCGGGTCCAGACCGTACGCCTCGAGCGCCTCGACCTGCGCCGCGGCGGCCGTGAGATCCTCCAGGAACGGTACGTCGGAGGCGGCCGCCGTGCGCTGCCTCAGCCGCGCCCGTACGGCCGCCACGCGCGCGGCCGTGTAGTGGATGGAGGACTCCGGGACCGACTCCAGCGTCCGTACGGCGCTGCGCCGGTCCCCGGTGGCCAGTTGCACGCGGGCCAGCCCGAACGCGGCACTCACATAGCTCGGGTCGGTCGACCACACCAGCCGGTAGTACTCGGCGGCGTTGTCGAGCTGGCCCAGTACCTCCGCGCACAGGCCCAGCGCCAGCTTGGGCGCGATCTCGCCGGGAAAGGCGTCGTAGATCGCGTCGAAGGCGAGCGCGGCGCCCTCGTCGTCGCCGGTGACCAGCGCGGCCACGCCCCGGTACCAGACCACCCGCCAGTCGTCGGGCCGTTCGCCCTCCAGCGTGACCAGGGCCTCCAGCGCGGCGGCCGGGTCGCCGGTCTCCAGCCAGGCCCGGATCTGCCGCAGCCGTGTCTCGGTCGACGCAGCCGGGGCCGCCGCGAGGGCTCCGAGCAGCTCGGCCGGCGCGGAGGTCATCAGGCCCGCCAGGAAACCGGCGTTGGGGTCGGTCGGGTCGACCCGGGGAACGGGCAGGGCGAGGGCTGCGGCGGTGGCGTCGACGGCTCTGACGAGGCCGGCGGGAAGCGGGGCGTGGGGTTGCTTCCCGCCGGGGGGAAGCTGGGCGATGGCCGGGCCTGAAGCGGCGGCGGGCAGCGCGGCAGCGGTCGGGGAACCGCGCCGCGTCCGCACCACCCGCGCCCCCAGCCGGGACACCTCACCGTCCAGCCGTGGGAACAGCTCCGTGTCCGTGACCCGCAGTTCGGGCCCGAACAGGGTGGACAGGGCGGGCCGAGCGCGGCCCGTCTGGAGGGAGACGACCTCCCGCAGGACACCGGTGAGCTGCTCGGTCATCTCCTGCGCGGAGGCGAACCGGCGGGCCGGGTCCGGGTCGGTGGCGCGGACCAGGAGGCGGTAGAACGACTCGTACTGCCGGAAGACCTCGATGTGGTCCGGGTCGGGCAGGGAGTCCGCGTAGACGTTCGTGTAGCCCTGGAAGTCGAAGGTCAGGACGGCGAGCGTGCGGGCGACGGTGAACAGGTCGCTCGCCACCGAAGGGCCGGCCTCGGCCACCTCCGGCGCCTGATAGCCCACCGTGCCGTAGATGGCCGACTCCTCGTCGTCCATCCTGCGCACCGCGCCCATGTCGATCAGCTTGAGCTGGTCCTCGGTCTGGATCGCGTTGTCGACCTTGAAGTCGCAGTACAGCAGGTTGCGGCTGTGCAGATGGCCGAGCGCCTCCAGCGCCTCGATGCCGTACGCGCAGGCCTGCTCCACCGGCAGCGGATCGCGCCTGCCCTGCACTGTGCGGCGGCCGTTGGCGATCTCCTTCAGCGACTTGCCGCCGACGTACTCCATGACGATGTAGCCGTCGAGGGAGCCCGTGCGCTGGTCCAGGTGCTCCACGAAGTTGTAGATCCGCACGATGTTGGCGTGCTCGATCTCCGCGAGGAAGCGCCGCTCGGAGATCGCCGCGGCCATCGCGTCCTGGTCGCCGGTGTCCAGCAGGCCCTTGAGGACCACCCAGCGGTCCGAGACCGCCCGGTCGACGGCGAGGTAGATCCAGCCCAGGCCGCCGTGCGCGAGGCAGCCGACCACCTCGTACTGGCCGTGCACGACGTCACCGGCCTTGAGCTTCGGCACGAACGAGTACGGGTGGCCGCACTTGGTGCAGAACCCCTCCGTGCGCCCCGGCCGGTCACCGCGCGCCCGGCCCACCTGAGCGCCGCAGTCGGAGCGCGAGCAGAACCGCTTCCGCTCGGGCACCTCGGGGTTGTCCAGGACCATCTCGCGCGGGTCGGGCCGCGGGATCGGCGGCACCTGCACCAGCCCGGCGCCTAGCCGGCCCCGGGACGACGAACCGGCCCCGGAACCGGAGCTGCGCACCGACACCGAGCGGCTCGTCGACTTGCCCGACAGGGAGCGCGAGAGGCGTCCCGACACCGAGCGGCGGGACTTCGACGACTGGGACGACGTACGGGAACTGCGGCTGCTGGAACGGGAGCTGCCACTGGCGCCCGAGCCGCGCGAGCCGCCCTTGCCCCCGGCGGTGATGCCGGTGGGGGGCGAGGCGACCATGCCGTTCGGCGCGACGACCGGGGCGAGGCCGCAGGTGTCGCAGTACAGTTCGCCGCCGCCCACGTCTTCGTAGGCGCCGGTGCAGGTGGGGCGTTGACAGGTGCGTGCCTCAGTCATGGACTCCCCCTTGTCGCTCATGCGCCCGGCCCCCTCCGGTCGTCCTCGCGTACGCCCTGGTCCGGCACCCGCGGACCGCCGAGCAGCTCCGCTGCCGCGTGCTGGTAGCGCAGCACGGCCCCTTCGGCGGCGCGCAGATCGCAGGGGGCGCTCCACAGCATGCGCCGCGCCTTCTCGTACCGCTCCACCAGCAGCGCGTCCTCCGCGAAGCCGTGCCGCGCGACCTTCGCCTTGTACGCGTCGAGCCGGCCGCGCAGCTCGGCCCGGACCGCCAGGGGCGCGGTGACCGCGGTCAACGACTCGCGGGCACGCAGCAGTTCGTCCTCGGCCTTCTGCTCCAGCGACTCCAGCAGCGGGGACAGCCGGTGCCACTGCCCCTGCCTGCGGTACTCGGCGGCCGCCGCCACCTGCTCCTGCAACACCGTCGGCGGTCCGCTGACGACCGGCACCTCCGTCGCCGCGATCTTCGCGAGGACCTCGCCGCGGGCGATGCGCGCCTCGGCCAGCGTGCGGTCCGCACGGCTGAGGATGTCCCGCAGCCTGACGATCCGCTTCTCGGCGTCCTGCCGGACCGTCAGGACCGCGTCGATCTCCCGGCGTACGTCCTCCAGGGCGCGCGCCTCACGGTCGTACACCGTCGTGTCCGGCCGGCCGCCGCCCGGAGCCGAACTGCCCTCCGCCGCCAGCCAGAACTCCAGCGGGTCCGAGATCACCTGCTCGCGCAGCTTCGTCAGCGTGCGTGTGATGCGCTCCAGGTCGTCGCCCGCCGGGTGCTCGCCGGGGCGTACGCCCACCGAGTGCGCGAGCCGGCGGGTGCGCTGGAGTTCGGCCGCCAGCAGGTCGATCCGGGCGGGCAGTGCCGACCAGACCGCGTCGGCGGCGACGACCATGTCCAGGCTCGTCGCGTACAGCTCGTTCATCCGGTCGACGAGGGTGGTGAGCGAGTAGCGCTCGCTGAGTTTGTTCGCGGCGCCGTGCAGGGTGGGGGCGTTGGCCGTCGCGGTGGCGCTGCCCGCGACGGTGACGGACTCGCCGTTCAGCAGTTCCGTCAGCTCCACCAGGTCCTCGCGGCTGGACCAGCGGCGGCGGGAGCGGATGTCACGGGCGGTGCGCAGGGCGTCCGTGTACGCGTCGAAGTACGTCCACAGCAGCGTGATCGACGCCTCCGTGGACATCCAGCGCTCCTGGGTGACGCCGGTGAGCTCCGCGCCCTCCAGGAGTCTGCGGCCCGCGTGGTCCTGCAGGGCGAGGAGCGAGGTCTCGATCGCCTCGTGCTCCGCGCCGAGCCGCGCCAGCGCACGGTCCACCTCGTCCCGGTCCATCACCGGCCCGGTGGATCCCGTGACGCCCATCGATCACCTCTCGCTGCGGTAGTGCCGGTTGGATTGGCGGTGGTTGGCGGTTGGCTTGGCGGTTGAGTTTCGGTCGGGTTGTCGGTCGCGTGGTCAGGTGCTGCGGAGGTACTGCGGAGCCGGTGGTTCCGACTTCTTCGCATCCTTGCCCAGTGTCGCCGACAGCCATTTGTCGTACGACGCCTGCCAGCCGTTCGCGGTGTCCTTGCGGTAGTCCACCAGGATCTGGTTGACCCGGCGTACCAGATCGTCGGCGTCCTTCTTCATCGCCACGCCGTAGTACTCGGCAGTGAAGGCGTCGCCCTTGAGCTGGACCGTCGGATCCTGTGCCGCCTGGCTCGCGGCGAGCGCGCCGTCGGTGACCACGGCGTCGACCTCGCCGAGCTGGAGCCTTACCAGGCAGTCGAGTTGGTTCGGAACGGTCGTGGAGATGTCGGTGCTGGCGGGGAGTTTGCCGTCCTTCTGGTCGGCCTCCAGCGTGGAGTACGCCGTTGAGCCGGCCGCCGTGCAGATCCTGCGGTCCGCGAGGGTGTCGTCGTAGCCCTTGACGGGCGAGGACTTCGGGGCCAGGACCTGCTGTCCCGTCTTGAAGTAGGGCGCGGAGAAGGCGACGTCCGCGATGCGCGCGCAGTTGATCGTCATCGTGCGGACGACCATGTCCACGCGGCCGTCCTGGATCGCCGGGATGCGCTGGTCGGTGGGGATCGCCTTGAACTGGACGGCGTCCGGGTCGCCGAGTATGTCCTCGGCGATGCGGTGGACCAGGTCGATGTCGAAGCCCTCGAGCTCCGCGGTCTTGCCGCTGTTGGGGTTGCGGTAGCCCCAGCGGTAGCTGTTCTGGTCGACGCCGACGATCAGCTTGCGCTTCTCGCCGTCACGGTCCTTGATCTCCTGGATGGTGTCGCCGTCGGCGGAGGAGGGGGACAGCGTCTGCTTCTCGGGGGCCTCGCAGTCCTCTTCGGCCTTCTCGACCGTGGCCTGGGAGGCTTGGGTGACAGCCCGGCCGTCGCCGATGCCTGGTCCGGACAGCGGGACGCACAGCGCGAAGACCGCCACCAGGGCGCAGACGACCGCCATCGTCGCCACCCCGCCCCAGCCCTTCAGGCTGGCCCGCAGACGTTGTGCTCGCATGCTCACGCCCCCTTTCACGTCTCCCCTTGTATCCCGTGCCCCGTTCATCGGTACTCCGACAGCCTGCGGCCGATGCCCAGCACCGCGCCCGCGGCGCCCAGGACCGCGAGGACGGCCGCGCCCGCCGACAGGCCCGTCAGGGCGTCCCGGCCGTCGTCGGCCGCGCGCTTGAACTCGGTCTCCTCGTGCGCGAGTGCCGTGCGCAGGTTCGCGTCGACGCTGTCGAAGCACTCGCCGGTCGCGTCCTTGGTGCCGATGACCCGGTCCAGCGCCTGCTGGTAGTTGCCGTTCGCGTCCTGCTCGCGGGCCGCGGTGTGGCGCTTCTTCCACTCCGTCATGTTGCCGACGGCGGCGGTGACGGGCTGTTCGCCCGATGTGTCGTCGGCGAGGTTCGCGGCGTCCGCCAGGTGCTTACCGAGGTCGGCCATGTCCGTGCGGAAGTCGTAGTCGTAGGCGTCGTAGGTCTCTGTGCCGACCTTCTTCGTCTCGGCGCCGCGGGCCACCAGGGTCAGGTTCTCGTTGCCCCGTGCCTTGAGGGAGGCGATGCGGGCGTCGTGCAGCACGTTCAGGGAGCGGACGCCGTGGTCGTAGGAGTCGTTCAGGCCCGCGCGGGCGATGCTGTGGCCGACGACCAGCCAGAGCAGGACCACCGTCGCGGTGGCCGTGGCGGCGACCAGGCCGTGGTTCAACACCCGGTTCGTACGCCGGTAGTTGCGGTGCTGGGCCCAGGCGAGGGCGGCCAGGGCGGCGAGGCCCAGGGCGATGGCCGCCCAGGGGTAGGGCGTGGCGTCCGCGTAGTCCGCGCGCAGGCGCTGGTTCTCCTTCTTGTACAGGTCCTCCGCCGCCGGGAGCATCTGCTGTTGCATCTTCTCGTTGGCGTAGCGGAGGTAGGCGCCGCCGACCGGGAAACCCTGGCGGTTGTAGGTGCGGGCGCGTTCGACCAGGCCCTTGTACTCCGGGAGGAGCTTGTTGAGCTTGGCGATCGTCGCGGTGGACGGAGAGTCCGGGTCGGCGTTGGCCGCGGCGTTGACGAGTTTGCCGGCGGCCGTGCGGATGTCCTTCTCGTAGCGGTCCCGGGAGGCGGCCGATTCCTGGCCGCCGGCGAGGAAGCCGCTGGAGGCGGCGGTGTTGGCGTCCGCGAGGGAGCGGTAGATGTCGGCCGCGTCCGAGCTGAGGGGCTGGCTGCTGGTGAGGACGTCGTCGGCGGCGGCCGCGCGGTCGGTCATCTGCCAGGCGGTGACGGCGCCGAAGGCGACGACGAGGAGGGCCAGGAGGGCGCCGATGATGCGCAGGCGGCCGGGCTCGGTGGTGGCGGCTGCGCGGAGTCGGTCGAGGCCCTCGGCGAAAGCTGTGCGGCGGGGCGCCGGGGGTGGGGAGGCGGCGGGGCTGCTGCCGGGAGGCCGGGCCGGTGGTGCCGGCTGCGCCGGAACGGCCGGGAGAATGGGCAGGCTGGGGCCCGGTGGTGGTGGGCTGCTCTTCGGCAGGTGTGTCACTGTGACCTCCCCCGTGGTCATCCGTCACCGCAAGTATCGCTGCCGACACTGACATCCGCACCGGCCTTGCCTCGATCTTGATCGGATCGCAGCGTGAACCACCACCCCTGCACAGGAACACGTCAGGGCGATCGGTTCGGTTCCCCGCGCGGATGCGCGCGGCTACTCGACGTAGCGGCGAAACCCCTGCGCCAGGGCTGCGAAGCCGCACGCTTCGTAGCAGCTGTGGACGTACGCGTCGTCCGCCGCCAGCAGCTGCACCTTGTAGCAGCCGGCGGATTCCCCCAGCCGCACGGCCGCCTCCATCAGTTGACGCCCGACGCCACGCCGCTGACTCGGGATCCAGCCGCCCGGCTGGACTCCATCGAAGGGCTGGTGCGTCTGAGCCGCGAGTCGGTGTGAGGCCTATGGCGTCCCTGTCGAGCCGCCATAGGCCCCCTGGCCCGGTCAGTCGTTCGTCGGTGTCGCCTTGCGTCGGAGGACGATCAGGGTTGCCCCGCCGATGACGACCAGGGTGATGGCGATGCCCGCGATGAGCGGGGTGACGCCGGAGGAGCCGGTTTCGGCGAGGTTGGTGTCGGAGGCGGTGCCGCCCACCGTGGCCGGGCTCGGTTCGCTGAGGGTCTGCGTGGCCGTGCCCGTCTCGCTGCTCCGGGTCTGGCAGTCCAGCATGCCGGTGAAGCGCTGGGTGAAGCCGCCGGGGCCGTGGATCGTGAAGTCGTAGGCCTGGTCCTCCTGGAGCGGGACCGTCACCGTCCTGGTCTCGCCCGCGGCGATGGTGTGCTCGAGTCCGGCCAGTTCGAAGGTGAACGGCTCGTCGCCCTTGTTGGACGCGATGATGTCCACGCCGCCCTTGTCGCAGTTCTTCGCCGCCGACAGTGCCGGTATCGCACCCTGCTTCGCCCAGGTCGCCCCGGCCGTCGCGGACACCGTCGACTCGCTGGAGCCGGCCAGGATCTGCGTCTGGCTCCGGCTCTCGGAGGCGAAGGCCCGGCCGACCGGCACCGTGGTCGAGGCCTGCACGGTCAGTTCGGCCGTGCCGGCCGCCGCGTCCTCGGGAACGTCGAAGAACACCTGCCCGCCGTCGGCCGCGGACGTGATGGCCCTGCCCTGCTTGTCGACGATCCGCACCCCGCTCGTGGCGGCGTCCGCGGGCGGCGCCACCGTCACGCCGCCGGCGTTGGTGTGCACCGTGACCGGGCCGAGCCGCTCGCCCGGCCGGCCGGAGACCGCGGGCGGGTCGAGGGTGAGCGAGGCGCGGGGCTCGGGCAGATTCCGGGCGTTCTTCTCCAGGAAGTCCGCGAGCTGTTCGGCCTGCGGGTCCAGGGCGTCGACGGCCACGTCGTCCGAGTAGCGCCAGATCGCCACCTGCGTGCCGGACGCCGCGTCCTGCTCGGTCAGCGCACCGCGCACGCCCGCCTTCCGCGCGAGCGCCGCGAGGTCGTTCACCTGCGGGTAGGAGTTCTGCAGGATCCAGCGGATCCGGCCGGCGTCCTTGTTGGCGCCCAGGGACGTGCCGCCCCAGGGCGTCTCGTGGTACTTGGCGTCCCGCTGCGTCGGGTTGTGGAGGTCGACGCAGTACGTCTGCAGCATGCCGCCGCCCTCGACGGACATCTCGAACAGGCCCGCCGACACCTGCTGATCCCCGGTGGCGCCGTGTATCACCGCGGTGCCGTACGTCTTGAGTCCGGCAATGGTCGCGGCCGCCCCGCCCTCGCCCTGTGTCGTCTCGTCGGCGGACGCCTGGCCGGCACCGGCCAGCACGCCCGCGGCGACGAGCCCGGACACCAGCGTCATGGCGCCGAGGCGGGCCGCCCCTCGCCTGCGTACGAACACCGCCGAGAACGAAGCAAACACCAAATTTCCTTTCGAGCAGGACCCGTTGACGTGGGGGGTACGGTCCCACCAGCAGAAATCAGAGGCCTCACAGGCATCGAGGGCCCCGAGAACCATGTCCGGCATCCTAGGGAGGCGTCGGACCCCGCCCGCCGATCAGACGGTCCGATGAGTGATCCGACTCGGAATCGTTATCGCCAAGATCCCTTGCGGGCAGGGCTTATCGACAAATCCACCCCTGGTCGTACCGTGCGCCCTCGTCGATAAGCCGCAGTTCGGGCAGAGTGACGGTGACTGATGTCACGTCAAGAGAGCTGGCTCCGGCTGTTGTTGAGCGGACGCGTCCGAGGACTCCGCTGAATCGTTCGGCGGTGTCTCCCAGTTGGGCTCCGGCGAGGTCGGCGAGGCCACCGTCTCCGGCTTGCCTCCGCGCCGGAAGGCCGAGGTGCCCCAGGCGAGATCGTGGCCGATCGCGACCGCGTCGATGTCCGCCGAGGTCCAGCTCTGCCCCTCGCGCACATCGGTCCGCACCTTCAGCCTGCCCTGCACGATCACGGGCTCGCCCACCGTCAGCGACGCCGCCGTGTTCGTGGCGAGCTGGCGGTTGGCCCACACCGTGAAGAAGTTGGTGTGCCCGTCCGTCCACGTGTTCTTCTCACGGTCCCAGTAACGAGCGGTCACCGCCAGCCGGAACCTCGCCGACGGGCCGGAAGCCATCTCCCGGTACACCGGCTGCGTCGCCACCCTGCCGACCGCGCAGACCATCGTCTCGTTCATCGCGAACCCCTCCCTCGCCCGGACTCCGGCACCGGGCCGCCTGCCTACGGGCCCGTCCCGTACGGCTGTGTCCGCCAGACTGCCGCGACCGGGTCGAGCCCGCTGAGCGCTGTGGATCACCGCCCGCCTGTGGACAACGCCGCCACCCCGACGGGTGACGCCGAGCCACACGCCCGAGCCACACGCCGAGCCACACACGGACGCGGTGAGGGCGACGCCCGACCGGACGCCGCCCTCGCCGTACCCGCGCATGCGGCCCGTCACAGCCGCCACGCCCTCGCCGTCAACGCCCGGCCCCCACCACCCTCCCGTACTGCTCCCGCACCTCCAGGTACCGCAGCAGCTCCGCTGCCACCGGATCCAGCACCCGGGCCCTTCCGCACCCGGCCGCCGCCTTCCGTAGTCGGCGTTCCGCCTCCAGGCCGTAGCGGCGGGCCGGACCGCGGGCCGCCATCCGGCAGCTCCACTCGACCAGCGGACCGCCGACGATGCCGATCACCATCAGCAGCACCGGCACGCCCAGATTCGGCGACATGATCTGGAAGATCTGGCCCAGCAGCCACAGGCCGCCCAGGAACTGAAGGATCGTCATGGAGGCCTGGGACAGCACGGCCACCGGCCACCACCCCGGCCGCGGCGGCCGCCCCGTCGGCACTCCCGCGCGCACGGTCAGCTCGTCCAGCGCCTCGGCCAGCCCCTGCGAGCCGCGGACGGCCGCCTCGCGCACCGCCTGCGCCCAGGGCACGGGCAGCCCGGCCGAGGCCCGGTCGGCCACCGTACGGACCGCCTGCTCGACCCGCTGTCTCGCGGTCGCCTCCTCGTCGGCCTGCGTGCGCGAGGGCAGCCGGCCCGTGGTGGGCTCGCCGTGGTCCTGGTACCAGCGCCACAACCGCAGCCAGGGCGTACCGCACGCGCGGTTGGCGTTGCGCAGCCACGCCCGTTCGGCCGCCTCCCCCGCCGCCGTGGCACCCACCGCGTCGGCGAGCCGGTCCGCGAACTCCTCCCGGGCCTGCTCGCTGAGCCCCGTCCGCCGCCGGGTGGCGTAGACGGGCCACAGTCGCGCCGCCGCGACGTCCACATCGGCCGAGACGCGGCGGGCCGGCGCCCCGCGCTCCCCTACGAACTGGCCGAGCGCCTCGCGCAGGTCTCCGATGCCCTCCCCGGTGAGCGCGGACACCGGGAGCACGGTCGCACCCGGATCGCCGTACTCCCCCAGAGCGACGCCGTCCTCGTCCAGGAGTCGCCGCAGATCGTCGAGTACCTGATCGGCGGCCTCCCCGGGCAGCCGGTCGATCTGGTTGAGGACCACGAACATGACCTCCGCGTGGGCCGCCATCGGCCGCAGATAGCGCTCATGGAGGACGGCGTCGGCGTACTTCTCCGGGTCGACGACCCAGATGACCGCGTCGACGAGCGCCAGGATGCGGTCCACATGCTCACGGTGCTGTACCGCCGCCGAGTCGTGGTCGGGCAGGTCGATCAGGACCAGCCCGTGCAGCCGGGACTCCGCGTCCCCGGTCGGCAGCGGCCGCCGGCGCAGCCGTGGCGGGATGCCGAGCCGTTCGATGAGGCTCGCCGCCCCGTCGCTCCAACTGCACGCGATGGGCGCCGCGGTGGTGGGACGGCGCACTCCGGTCTCCGAGATGGCCACTCCGGCGAGCGCGTTGAACAGCTGTGACTTGCCGCTGCCGGTGGCGCCCGCGATGGCGACGACGGTGTGCTGCCCGGAGAGCCTGCGCCGTGCGGACGCCTCGTCGAGCACCCGGCCCGCCTCCGCCAGCGTCCTGCTGTCGAGCCGGGTTCGGGAGAGCCCCACCAGTTCGCGCAGCGCCTCGAGGCGGGAGCGCAGCGCTCCGTCGTACACCAGTGGTCTCATCGCGGGCGGGGCGGCGGACCTGCTGTCCACGGCGGCGAACTGGCTTCCGTCCGTCGTCTCGTTGACGCGGCGCGCGATGAGCCCGTCGTCCCAGGCGCCCGTGGAGTCCGTACGGGCGTCCTGCACGCGCGCGTGGGGGTCGTTCACGCGCGCGTGGGGGTCGTTGCCCATGCGCTCCTGCTGGGCGGCCTGAGAGGCCTGTGCGGAGGGGTTCCCGGCGGATCCTGCCTTGTCCCCGTCGCCCGGCTGATCGGCGTGCTCGGTGTGGTCCTGGTCAGTGACGGCGGTCACCGGTCACCTCTCCTTCTGCAGTACGGACAGCGCGGCGATGAGTTCGGCCTGGTGCTCGGGGTGGACGTCGAGCGCGTCGAGCGGGGCGAGCCGGCGCTCGCGTTCGGCGTACAGGACCCGGTCGACGTGCTGGGTGAGCAGCCGTCCGGCCCGGTCCCGGAGCCGCAGTGCGCCGTGGGCGCCGATCCGCTCGGCGAGCCCCTCCCCCGCCATCCGGCCCCGGCGGCCGCCCAGCAGGCCGGTGGCGACCAGGGCGGCGACCAGCTCGGGGTCGGGCGCCACGCCGCGGTCGAGCTCGCCCACCTCGTCCTCGGCGTACTCCTCGAGCTCCCGCCGCCACCGCCGCACGGCCAGCCCGATCCGGTGCTCGGCGCTCTCCGACGCGGGATCGCGCGGCGCGAGCTCCGGGGCGGCCGCGGCCGGTTCGCGCCGCCAGGCGTCGTCGACGCGCTCGTCGGCGGCGGTGACGGCGCACAGCAGCAGCGCGCTGAGGCTCTCCGCGAGCGCGTCGAGGAGTTCACCGGCGGTGCAGTCCAGGGGGAAGGCGCGCCACCGCTTGAGCGCGTCCCCGGCGAGCACCGCCCCGGCCTGCAACCGGCCCCGCACGCGCTTGTGCTCGCTGTCGTACGCCCCCTCGACGGCGCTGGTGAGCCGCAGCGCGGCCGAGTGCTGCGCGGCGGCGGCGCCGGCCAGCTCGGGCATCCGGGACTTGAGCGAGTCGAGGACGCCGTACGCCGTGCGGGCCAGGACCTGCTGCCGGGCCGCCGGCTCCTGGGCCTGGTGGATCAGCCAGGTGCGCAGCTGGGCGACGGCGGTGACCGGCAGGAGGCCGCCTCCGAAGGCCGACTCGGGCAGCTCGGGCACGGTGAACCGCGGCACGTGTCCGAGGCCGGCCTTGGTGAGCAGGGCCCCGTACTGCCGCGACACCTCGGCGACCACCTGGTGGGGCACCCGGTCGAGCACGGTGACGAGGGTGACGTCGTACTCCTTGGCGGTGCGCAGCATGTGCCAGGGCACGGCGTCGGCGTAGCGGGCGGCCGTGGTGACCATGACCCAGATGTCGGCCGCGCAGATGAGCTCGGCGGCCAGGACGCGGTTGTCGGAGACCAGGGAGTCGATGTCGGGCGCGTCGAGCAGGGCGAGGCCGGGCGGCAGCGTCTCGGCGCTCTCGATACGCAGCACGCGCGCGGGGTCCTCGCCGGGGAGCAGCAGATCGTCCGTGTGGTTCTGCTGGGGTGCCCACACGCGCGTGAGATCGGGCAGCACCCTCATCCCGCCGAACCAGTGATGGTCCTCCGGATGGCAGACCAGCACGGGGGTCCGGGTCGTCGGCCGCAGTACGCCGGCCTCACTGACCCGCCGCCCCACGAGGGAGTTGACCAGGGTCGACTTCCCGGCTCCGGTCGATCCGCCCACGACGGCCAGAAGCGGCGCTTCGGGCTCCCGCAACCGGGGCACCAAGTAGTCGTCGAGCTGCGCGAGCAGTTCGTCGCGGTTGGCACGCGCGCGTGGGGCCCCCGCAAGGGGCAGCGGGAAGCGTGCGGCGGCGACACGGTCGCGCAGGGCGGAGAGTGCGTCGAGCAGCTGAGGCCTTACGTCCAAGGTCACCACATGTGAAGAATGCCCAATTTTAGGGGAATTCTGAAGCATATGAGCATGTCTGCGCGCCGACAGGACACAAGGGATGGAAGGGGCGACTGGGACACAGGCACACTCCAGGCATAACGAGTGCACAACACCCGATGCCTCTGACGCCAAAAGCGGTGCACGATTCGTACCTGCCTGCGATTATCAGGACCGCTTCACCGAACCTCCACATCGAGCCACGGAGGCGAAGCAACAGGGACAAGGACGCGGGAGCCCTATCCTTGTCCCGGCAACGTCACGGATCAGCCCACACCAGGGCACCACGACAGAGGCCACCACACCCGGCCCCCGTAGCTCAGTGGATAGAGCAGGCGCCTTCTAAGCGCTTGGCCGCAGGTTCGAGTCCTGCCGGGGGCGCAAGTCTCCGCCCTCCCTTTGGGGAGGGCTTTTTGCTGGTCAGGGTGGGTGCTGGCCGACATGGTGAGGCCCCGGGCGCCCGCTTGGTGATCAAGGGCGGGCTCCGGGGCTGTCCGGCCGTTACCGGGTTTTTGCGGGTGGCCGTGTCGAATACGTGTCGAAGTTTCTGGGGCCGCTGGGTAAGTCGGCGGACGGCCGCTCGGGGAGATCTGCAGCAGCTTCGAGCCGCCTCTTCAGGTCGGGCAGCTGGCCCTCAACGCATCGGGCGTAGGTCGCCAGGAGCACGGCAACGCTGTTCCCGGCCCACTCGGCCACCTGGGCGGGTGGGATCCCGTCGTTCAGCCACTTCGTCAGGCGCGTGTTCCGGTTGTCGTACACGCGCCGTCCGGTGGGCGACTCGAAGACGTGTGGGGGCAGTACGGCCTTACGCGCGCTACGCCATGCCCGACGGATGACGGAACCGGCGAGGATGCCTCCAGACTCGCCTTGGAACAGCAGGTCACCCGGCTTGAGCTCTTCGTCCTCGATGTGCTGCCGAAGGATGCGGGTCAAGGCGGGATGCCCCGGGACAGTGCGGGTCTCCCCCTCCGCACGGCCTTTCAGGTCGCGTTGCTCGTGGATCTCCCCCGTGTCCGTCCACTGCTTTCCGACCTCTGGGGTCGCGGTGTGGAACAGCAGCTCGCACCACTGGTCGGCGGCGTCGGGCTCGGGCAGGGTCACGTCCTCCACGCGCATGGCGACGGCCTCCTCGGGCCGTGGGCCGCAGTAGTACAGCGTGGCGAAGAAGGCGTGAAGTCGGTCACCGCCGCGCGGCCGGCGCCGTATCCAGGCGAGGATCGCTGCCGCCTGCTCGGGGTTCAGCAGGGACCGCTTGTCCACGGCGTTCGTGGTCTTCACGGCGGCCGTCGACTCCTTCCCCTTGGGGAGCGGGTTGGTCCGCAGGGTGCGCCGTCGGACCGCGTACTTCATCGCGACGTTGAGGATGCGACGGTTGCGCTTGCGGGACCAGGCCGCGGACAAGCTGGGCCCCAACGAGCTCGACCTGTTGCTGTGCGATGAAGCGCACCGGCTTACCGAACGCCCGATGACGGGCTCGTTCTCCATGCGGCCCGGCGAATCCTCCGTGTCCGTGATCGTGAGCCGGGCCAAGGTTCCCGTCTTCTTCATCGACGGCGACCAGCGGCTGTTCGCGGAGGAGATCTGGTCCGAGAAAGAACTCATCGAGGCCATCCATGAGTTGAGGGCAGAGATCGTGCCGATTCATCTCGATCGCGCCCTGCGCGCGGTCGGGAGTTCCACCTACGACACATGGGTTCAGCGTCTCGTCCTCGGCGACCCTCTGCCGTGGAATCCCGATGCAGGAGAGGACCGGGAACCGTTCGAGCTGTACTACACCGACAGCGCTGCTCAGATGGAAACGTTCCTGCAGTCGAAGCTGGATGCGGGGTTGAGTGCCCGGATGTCTGCGGGGATGTGCTGGAAGTGGACCGATGACACGGGCACCGCACCGGATGTCGCGCCGGAGGAGGGCTGGGCAAGGCCATGGAATGCCGGCGACAACCACACGACGCCCGGTGTGCCCAAGCGCCGGTTCTGGGCCACGGATCCGGGGGGCTTCGGACAGATCGGCTGTGTCCACACGGCACAAGGCCTCGAGTACGAGTGGGGCGGCGTCATCATGGGACCCGATCTCACCTGGACTTCAGACTCCTGGGCTTTGAACCGCCAGCATGTGCACAGCAAGGCCAGCCGGGTCCGCTCCGACGACGAGTTGGCGGAGCGGGTCCGCAACGCGTACGGGGTTCTCATGACCCGCTCTATTCGCGGCACCGTGCTGTACTCAGTAGATCCGGCCACCCGCCAGCTCTTCGCTGATCTGGGCGTTCCCAAGATCTGAGGCCTCCCTTCCCGGCCGTGGCCGCGCTGCTCGTCGTCGGCAGGACGTCGTCGCGAGGGTCAGAACCTTGGATGTAGTTGTCGCCGGTGGCTCTCGCATGCTGCCAGTACGGTGTCAAAAGGCTCTGACCAACGTGCGATGACGGCCTGCGCACCGCCGTAGACGCCTCGCGGACCGTCAACAGACCCCCGGCAGCCTGCGGAACCACCAGTTGGGGATCAGTCGGTTTCGTCGCGCAGCTCTGCGGCGAGCTCTTCGAACTCTTTGAGGGCTATGCGCAGATCATGCACCACGTCCCGGGCAATCTCCTCGGGAGGCGCCAGCCGACCGCCGCCGGTCGGCTCCGGGGACCACGTGAGGTCCAAGCGTGCCTGGTCCTTGTCCAGCACGTCCTGGACGTCGAAGCATCGAAAGTGGTCCGTCTCCACCCGGTCCGTACGCGGTCGGCCCGGCAGATACGCAGAAACGAAATCGTCCAGGTCAGTCCGGAGAAGTGGGTCATGGTCGGGCGCGAACTGCCAGCCTGAGCGCAGGTCGTAGACCCAGACCTTGACTGTTCGGGGGCGGTCGTCCGTGCGGTGTGACGGTCGGTCGAAGAAAACGACATTCGCCCTGACCCCGCCACTATAAAAGATCCCGGCAGGCAGCCTGAGCACGGTATGGACGTCGAAGTGCTCGAGCAGATGCCGTCGCACCGTCTCGGCTGCGCCCGAAGCGAAAAGAATGTTGTCCGGTACGACGACGGCTGCACGCCCCGGCCTCGCCGTCAGCGACATGACGTGTTGCAGGAAGTTGACCTGCTTGTCGATCGATCCGGTCACGAAGTCTGCTCGCGCGAGCGCGTCACGCCGGGCGGTACTGAAGGGCCTGATCGGTACTGCTGCATGCCTGCCGAAGGGCGGGTGCGCGAGCACCAGCGAGGCCTGCCGGTCGGGCGGTTGAGCGAGAGCGTCGCCCACAGTGATCAGTGCCGGCTGCCCGGCAGAAGCGATGCCGTGCAGCAGCAGGTTCGCCGTCGCCAACTGGGCTGTGTGGGGGACTAGTTCGTGTCCCCACATCTGCTGGGTGCGGTAGCGAACCCATTCATCGGGGGTTGCGCGGTCCAACTGACGCTGTGCGAGGTAGTCGTGCACGCCGATGAGGAAGCCACCGGTCCCGCAGGCCGGGTCGGCGATGGTGTCGGTCAGCTCCGGTTGGATCGCCTCGACGATGGCGTCGATGATCGGGCGAGGTGTGAAGTACTGACCCGCACCGCTCCTGACATCGTTCATCGCCCTCTCCAGGAGGGCGTCATAGGCCTCGCCCAAGACATCAGCACCGTGCGCGCTCCATGTCCCCGCATCGAAGAGATCGCGCACAAGGCGGCGCAGCAGCCCTGCGTCATGGATATGGTTCTGCGCACCGGCGAAGACGCCATCCAGCATTGTTCCGGTCCCGTGATGCGACCGGTGCGCGAGAACCTCGCTGAAATGGGCAACCAAACCGTCCCCCTCCCGCCCGATCAGTGAACCCCACCGGTACGGCTCAGGGGGAGCTGGCCAGCTTTCCCCAGCCATAGCGCGCTGCAGACTCAGCCGTTCGTCCTCGATCTTGAGCATCAGCAGATAGGTGAGCTGCTCAACGGCTTCCACGGTGGACAGCCCGCGGTCACGCAGCACGGTGCAGTAGTCCATGAGCAGGTCGGTCACCCTCGCCGCCGTGCCGTTCGATACAGCCACCGGCCGGGAGAAGGGACGTGTGTCGGTCATATCTCGAGCTCCAGCTGCACGGCGGCGATGGTGGTCTTGAGGTCCCGGCCGGCCGTCGGCCATACGGCGGGCCTGTGACGCGATCGTTCGATGCTGTCGTCCACCCGGGGGGACGGGCCCGGCCGGACTAGCAGCGCACTCTCCTGCTGCGGTGTGCCGACGCCCGCGGGACCGACAAGCCGCCCAGTGCATGCCACATCAGTAAGTGCTCGGCGCAACTGCTCCGACTTCTCCTGGGCCTTCTGCACCTGCGAATGGAGTCGCTGTGCCCCCAGCGTCCAGGCGGTGGCCCTCTGGCCCAGCCGTACCTGTTCGCCTGGAGGTGCGATGGGAATCGGGATGTCTCTCAGGCCGGCCTGAGCAATGTGTTGCATCGACGCGAGGACGCCCCTGCTCCGTTGCGCGATCTGTGTGCGCACGTAGGGGGTGGCAAGCAGCTGTGCCAGCCAGCGCCCATCGATGTCTTGCTCGGGCACCAGCCGAAGACTTTTGTCGCTCAGTAGCAGGCGCGGGCGGCATGCTGCGACTTGGACCGTCGCGCCGACATGGTCAGGGGAGTTGGCGCGGCACAGCAATATGTCGCCGGCTCTGATCTCGTATCCCTCATCGATGCGTGCTCCGGCTCGGACAGCCTTGTTCTCGGTCTCGCGGAAGGCACCTCGTGTCATGGCGCTGGTCTTGATCACCCCCCACTCGTCACCCCGCGCAGGCCGCCTGTTGTACTCCAGTGATCGGCCCGCTTCGATCCTTTTGATGACGTCGCCGAGCTGCCCCCATGACCAGCCGGGAGGCAGACTTTCAAAGGGCGCATCACAGCACGGTGCCAGGGCGTCATAGGCAGCGTCCTGCAGCAGTGTCACTCCTGCGGCCGCGCGACGCAGAGCCTCACCACCACGATCCAGGCGCCAGAGCCGTTCCCGCAGTATCTCAAGGATGCGATGCTGCTCCGCCAACGGCGGCAAGGGCAATCTGACCTCTTGCAGAGCGCGCATGGCCAGCGAGCGCATGCGGCCACCGCCCGCAGCTGCCTCGAGCTGCTCACGCACCTGGGAGGACTGCCACAGATGCCCCAGATACCCCGGGTGCAGGATCTCGGGTCGCACTTGTACCCGCATCATGCTGCGCGGAAGGGCCACCGGCGCGAACCCATCCCCGACCAGCGCCCCACGACCGAGCCGATCCAGAGTCCCCGCGCTACGGCAGATGAGAAAGTCACCCTCGCAGGCAAGAATCGGAGCCCCTCCCCCAGCACCCCCCACGCTCTCGTCGACATCTGTGCAGTCCACCCCTGCTATGGACAATGCCGTTGGGCGCAGCACCTTCCATCGGCCGTTGGCTCCGCTCGTCTTCGACCGCCCGCTCACCAGAGGGCTGCGCAGAACATCGGCCAACCGAATCTCCACCCAACCGAGAGACAGCTCTAACTCCGCCAAAGCGAACTCCCCTCAACCCGCCCACGAATGTCCGGCACGGACCTCTACAGCCCAGCCCCCCGCGCTGTCGGGGGGCGGCGGGACCGCGCCCCGCCCCCCGGTGGGTTGACCCCCTGCCCCCCCCCCCCCCCCCCGAGCAAGGACCTCAATCGGGAAGTCCAGGCCTCCAGGACGGGCATAACTACCGTGCGTCGTCCATCGTGCCTCAGCCCACCTGACATCCACACCTGACCTCAACGACGGCTCACGCCCACGCTCCATCGAGGCATGCAGGTGCGCGCCGCGGACAGAACTCGCTAAGGCGGTGGTCACGGATGGCGTGGACTATCCGTGGACGGATCGCAGTCGGCCGAGAGCCCCTAAGGATCTGACCAGCGGCTCTCTCTGAGACTCAAAAGGCCTCCGGAGCCGTGTGCGTCAGGGACCGCTGGAGCCCCTCGATGCGGTGTGAACGGCAGAGGTAGGCAGAGAGGACTGAACTGGGCGGCTGCGCGGGCCCCGAGGGTCACAGAGAGGCGCCTTAGCATCCCACCTGTTCCCTACGAGGGTGTTCGTGCAACTACGCGCAAACCATCTGCTACTGCTTCATAATGACCCTGTCGTCATCTCTGTCGAACCAGCACCTCAGGGGGATCAAGTGCCGGAAAGCTCCTACATGGCTGCACGCCCCTGGAGCGGTCGAACCTTCTCCATGCCGGCGCTTCAGGGCGGTAGCGAAAACCAGATCGCTGTACTCCATACCCTGTTATCGGCACTGGCAGCAGGCGTGGGCGTCGACGAACCCATTAAATTGCCCGGCGAGACCGATGCCCAGGTTTCTTTCTCCTACGTCGGCCAACGACTCCAGCCCACTGGGCTTATCGCACGCACCGGGCAGCGCTCTTGGATCCTAACTGCAGCGGCAGAAAGTTGGCTACGAACTCAGGATAACGGGTACCTTCTCTCGGTTCTGCATGCACACATCAAATTCTTCGGTGAGCTTTTGAGTGAGGCCCGCGATGGCATGACGCAGTCAGACCTCCTGACTGTTGCCGAGGAGAAATACAATTGCTCGTGGAGTTCCCTCGACCAGATTCGCCGCCGCACAGCTTGGTTGCGTTCCGGGGAGTTGGCCACGCTCGATTTCAACTACATGCTTCAACCAACCGAGGCAGGGCTTGAATGGCTAAGCAAGATTGAACTAGCCCAACCTGGCACCTTTAAGAAGAAGAAAACTACGCGACCTGCCACCCAGCCCTCCGAAGTATCAACGGCACATCCGCTTGTGAAGGAAGCACTCAACCAGGCAGATCTCGGCAGCCGGAAGCATAACATCGGCTACATCCCGCGAAGCGAAGGAGATGTTTTCGCGTCTATTCGAAAGTTCACCGAAGCATTGACCCAAGAAAAGAGCCGTCAGGCAATCGATGAGTTCGCCGCTTCGGAGTTCGGACTTCGCCCTTCCTCATCAGCCGGAGCACTGAGCGCTCTAAAGAATGCAGGACTCGTCGAGCAGGTTGGCTTCAGTCTATATCGCACGACGCCGGTTGGCGTCGCCTGCCTCCAGGAACCTACAAACCTAGATCTATTGCGAGTGCTGCACACCAAGTTCTCGTTCGTGGGTGAAATGCTCGAAGCACTTGAGGAGGCGGACACTCCGAGAGATCTAGCGGCTTTGGGAAGACTGCGGTACGGGCTGCCAACTGAGTCCATTCCTGAAGTGCGCACCCGACTCCAAATGCTCCGATCCTGCGATCTGGTTGAAGAAGTGGGGTGGGGGCGCTACCAGCTTCTCCCCCGTGGACGTGCACTGGCACAGGAGCTGCCTTTGGCTGCTCCTAAAGAGGCTGATGAGCTCATCACTGAACCATCAGATGCGAGCCGAAAGGACTTTTCAGACCTAGCCGATGAACTAGCTGAGAATCTAAGCTCCGCTGCACTGGACTCCTCCAGACCGGAACGCTTCGAGAAGGCAGTGGCTGACGCCTTCGCTTTCCTTGGCTTTGATAGTCAGCTCCTTGGCGGATCTGGGCAAACAGACGTTCTGGTATCGGCCACACTGTCAGGGGAAATGAGCTATAGCGCAATCATCGATGCGAAATCTTCAGCCTCCGGAAAAATTGCCGAAACTCAGATCAACTTCGACACCTTGAAGGAGCATCGAGCCGAAAACACAGCAGATTATGCGCTCATCGTTGGGCCATCATTCCCTACGGCTAGGGTTTCTGAGCGTGCACAGAGTCACCGAATCGGACTCATCGAGGTTGGGCAGCTTATCGAGGTCCTCCGCCAACACAGCACTGGCCCACTATCTCTCTCAACACTCCGCGATTTTATGCAAGGATCCGGCTTGCTGAAGGCGGCCGTGTTGGAGAAATCCTGGGCGCACGAAAAGCGACTCTATGCGCTCTGCGATCGCGTCATTCGCCAGCTTGCGACAGAGGCTAAAAACTCAGATATGGTGACGTCAGGCGCCCTGTCTGCCCATGACTTATACCTCATCTTGCGATCCGAGGTCGAGTCGCCACCGACACCTCAAGAAATCGAGTCCGTACTGTCGTTCCTATCTTCCTCTCTGGTACACGCAGTTCGGAAAGTAGGTTCGCAGTACGTCATTCTTGAACACCCGCGTATTACT
>NZ_JBHUQX010000131.1:0-21663 GCF_042674225.1 Streptomyces sp. NPDC056948 | reverse complement strand
CGGCGAGACCGTCGGTGCCGGGCATCCGGATGTCCATGAGGACGACGTCGGCGTGCTGCTCCTTCGTCATCCGCACCGCTTCCGCGCCGTCGGACGCCTCCCCCACCACCTCCATGTCGGGCTCGGAGTCGACGAGCACACGGAAGGCGCTGCGCAGCAGCGCCTGGTCGTCGGCGAGCAGGACACGGATGGTCATGCGGGGTCCTCCCCGGTCGGTGTGCGGTTCTTGACCGGCAGGATCGCATGGACGCGGAAGCCGCCGCCGTAGCGGGGACCGGTGGTGAGGGTGCCGCGCAGGGCGGTGACGCGCTCCCGCATGCCGAGCAGGCCGTGTCCGCCGCCGCTGCCCGGGGCCGCGTCCTCGCCGCTGCCGTCGTCGAGCACGGTGATCTCGACGTTCGGTCCGACCCGTACGACGCTGACCTCGGCCTTGGCGTGCGGCCCGGCGTGCTTCTGCACGTTCGTCAGGGCCTCCTGGATGATCCGGTAGGCGGCCAGGTCGACGGCCGCGGGCAGGGCGGTGCCCTGGTCGGTGCGGGCGACCTCGACGCGCTGGCCGGCGTTGCGGAAGGTGCCGGCGAGTTCGTCGAGGCGGTCCAGGCCGGGGGCGGGTTCGGTGGGGGCCTCCGGGTCGCCGGACTGTCTGAGCAGGCCGACCGTGGCCCGGAGCTCGTTGAGGGCGGAGCGGCTGGCCTCCCGGACGTGGGAGAGGGCCTCCTTGGCCTGGTCGGGGCGTTTGTCCATGACGTGGGCGGCGACGCCGGCCTGGACGTTGACCAGGGCGATGTGGTGGGCGACGACGTCGTGCAGGTCCCGGGCGATGCGCAGGCGCTCCTCGGCGACCCGGCGGCGGGCCTCCTCCTCGCGGGTGCGTTCGGCGCGTTCGGCGCGTTCCCGGATGGCCTGGATGAAGGCGCGGCGGCTGCGGACGGCGTCGCCGGCGGTGGCGCCGATGCCGGCCCAGGCCACGATGCCGAGGTTCTCCTGCGCGTACCAGGGCAGAGGGCCGGCGGCCATGGCGGCGCCGGTCAGCACGGTCGTGGTGAGCAGGCCGACCCGCCAGGTGGTGGGGCGGTCGGTGGTGGAGGCGACGGTGTACAGGGCGATGACGGCGGACATGGCGACGGGGGTGCGGGGGTCGCCGGTGACGGACTCCACGACGGAGACCGTGCCGGTGAGGACCAGGACCGTCATGGGGGCGCGGCGGCGGAAGACCAGGGCGGCGGCGCCGAGGACCATGAGGACGAGGCTGAGGGAGTCGGGGGTGCGCAGGACCCAGTTGACGGTGTCGCGGTGCCGGGGCTCCACGAAGGAGCCGGCGACCATACAGGCCAGGACACCTGCGGCCAGGACCGCGTCCACCGCCAGGGGATGCGCCTTGGCCTGGACTTTGGCCCTTTGGAGGGTGCTCACGGCTGATTACGGTAGCTGGGCGCGGTGTACGGGGATATGGGCGGTCGGGTGTGAGGTGCTCGGCGCGGGGGCCGGCTCACCCCGGGATCAGACCGTCGTCGCTCAGGAAGTCCCTGACCTCTTCCAGGGTCGCGTCCGGGGACGGGAGGATCAGTTCCGATGGTTCCAGGGAGTCGTCCGGGAGGGGCTCGCCGAGATCGCGGACCCTGGTCAGCAGGGCCTGGAGGGTGCGACGGAAGGCGGGACCGTCGCCGTTCTCCATTTCTGCCAGGAGCTCGTCGTCCAGCTTGTTCAGTTCGGTGAGGTGGCCGTCGGCCAGCCTCACCTGGCCCTCCCCCATGATCCGTACGATCATGTCGCCCTCCTAGGCGTGGGCCCCTACTGCTTGTCGAAGCGCGGGGTGTCCTGCGACTGCTGCTGCCCGTCCTGCTGCTGCGACTGGCTCGTGCCACCTTCGATGGCCTGCTTCCCGGCGGCCGGGCCCCCGGCCAGCTCCTGCTTCATCCGCTGCAGTTCCAGCTCTACATCCGTACCACCGGAGAGCCGGTCCAGCTCGGCCTGGATGTCGTCCTTGTGCATGCCGGTGGGGTCGTCCAGCGCACCGGAGGCGAGCAGCTCGTCGATCGCGCCGGCGCGGGCCTGGAGCTGGGCCGTCTTGTCCTCGGCGCGCTGGATCGCCAGGCCGACGTCGCCCATCTCCTCCGAGATGCCGGAGAAGGCCTCGCCGATCCGGGTCTGCGCCTGGGCCGCCGTGTACGTCGCCTTGATCGTCTCCTTCTTCGTACGGAAGGCGTCGACCTTGGCCTGGAGCCGCTGGGCCGCAAGGGTGAGCTTCTCCTCCTCGCCCTGGAGCGTCGCGTGCTGGGTCTCCAGGTCGGTCACCTGCTGCTGGAGGGCGGCCCGGCGGGACAGCGCTTCACGGGCCAGGTCCTCACGGCCCAGCGCGAGCGCCTTGCGGCCCTGGTCCTCCAGCGTGGAGGACTGCTTGTTCAGCTGGGCGAGCTGCAGCTCCAGGCGCTTGCGGCTGGTCGCCACGTCGGCGACGCCGCGGCGCACCTTCTGGAGCAGCTCAAGCTGCTTCTGGTACGAGTAATCGAGGGTCTCGCGCGGGTCCTCGGCCCGGTCAAGGGCCTTGTTCGCCTTCGCGCGGAAGATCATCCCCATACGCTTCATGACACCGCTCATGGGCTTCGCGCGCCCCCTTCTGACCGACTCCGGCTGCAGCTCCTGCGACAGAACCCACAGTACGGGCCCTGCATCCATTACCGCACTGTTCGGGGACGGATGCGCTCATCCCCAAGGACGACTGCGTGGGCTCCCGCTCCGGCGTAGGGAGTAGGTGATCCCCGGGGTTACCGGAGGCGTACATCCCGGGGAACGACCGGAGCCGTACACAACGTCCCCTCTGTCCCCATACAGACGACTGGTGTTGCCGGATCGTTCCCCACGGGACTGGGGTCCATGCCCGGGAAGCCCTTACCCTTGGGTTTTGTGTTCCGTAGCCGTGCGAAGGATGAGAAGGCCCAGGCCGCCGACAAGGCGCCCGTGACCGACTCCAGTCAGCCCCGTCACCCCGAGGCCCGCAAGGGCCGTCCCACGCCCAAGCGCAGCGCGGCCCAGTCGCAGCGCCGCAGCGTGGCCAACACGTCGACGACGCGCAAGGAGGCCGCCAAGCGACAGCGCGCGGAGCGCCGTACCGCGATGGAGCGCCAGCGCCAGGCGCTGGCCAGCGGCGACGAGCGGTATCTGCCCGCCCGCGACAAGGGACCGGTCCGCCGGTTCGCGCGCGACTTCGTCGACTCGCGGTTCAACATCGCGGAGTTCTTCCTGCCGATGGCCGTGGTCATCCTCGTCCTGAGCATGGTGCGCGTGGCGTCGCTGCAGAACGTCGCGCTGCTGCTGTGGCTCGTGGTGATCGTGATGATCGTGCTCGACTCGTTCGTCTCCGCCTTCCGCCTGAAGAAGCAGCTCGCCGAGCGGTTCGCCGGCGAGAACAAGCGTGGCGCGGTCGCCTACGCCCTGATGCGCTCTCTCCAGATGCGTCGGCTCCGGCTGCCGAAGCCGCAGGTCAAGCGCGGAGAGCGGCCCTGACCACGACGCCGTTTTCCGAGAGCGCGGCGGATGCCTGGGTGACCGGACTCGGCGGGCTGCGCGATGTGGTCCGGCAGGAGCTGGTCGCCCGGCAACTGGACGAGCAGATATCCGGGCGGTTCCCGGTCGGGCAGCGGCTGCGGGTGCTCGACGTGGGCATGGGCCAGGGCACGCAGGCGCTGCGGCTGGCCCGGGCCGGGCACCAGGTGACCGGTCTGGAGCAGGACCCCAAGATGGTCGCCGTGGCCCGGGAGTCCCTCACGGGGGAACCCGAGGGCATCCGGAAGCGGATGCGGATCATCGAGGGCGACGGCCGGGACACCGGTGTGCACTTCCTGCCGGGCGCCTTCGACGTGGTCCTGTGTCATGGCGTGCTCATGTACGTGGAGGAGCCCGACCCGCTGCTGGCGGGTCTCGCCCGGATGCTCGCGCACGGCGGACTGCTGTCCCTGCTCGTGCGCAACGGGGACGCGCTCGCACTGCGGCCGGGACTGTCCGGCGCCTGGGCCGACGCGCTGACCGCCTTCGACACGACCGCTTATCGCAACCGGCTGGGGCTCGACGTACGGGCCGACCGGCTGAAGGATCTGACCTCGACGCTCGCGGGCATCGGGGCGCCGCTGCACGCCTGGTACGGGGTGCGCGTGTTCACGGACACGGCGGCGGACGGCGCGGAGGTCCCGGGCGACGTCCAGACGCTGCTCGCGGTGGAGGAGAGGGCCGGACGGACCGATCCGTACCGCGGGGTGGCTGCGCTGCTTCACCTGTGCGGGGTAAGGGGCTGACGAGGAGGGCGAGGGCCGTCGGCCCCCGCCCCGGGCTCACGCCTCGGCCGCGTGCAGGCTCATCGGCCCGTAGATCTCCGTGGCGTCCTCGAACAGCCGCACCTGGTCGGCACCGCCTTCCTGCAGGGCCTTCCAGTGCTCCCCGATCCAGGACTCGGCATCCCCCTGGGTGGGGAAATCCTCCGGCGGCACCGCGGGCTGGACCTCAGTCCCGTCGGTCTTCTCGAACCGCCACGTCCATGCCGCCATGTACGCCTCCCATGTGTGAGCACACTGCACAGCAGGAGCCGGATCTTGGTCCGGCTCCTGTGTCGAGCCTAAGCGTTTCGCCGGGTGGGGCGTTATAGGCGTTGCGGGAGTGCGGGTTGTTGGGCGTGTGCGGGTTGTGGTGGGCTGGTCGCGCAGTTCCCCGCGCCCCTTTAGGGCAGTCTCGTCACGCATGACGCATTGCCACGGGTGAGAATCGGGGCGTGGAACTCACTCTGCTTGGTACCGGCGCTCCTGCGGGGCTCCCCCGTCCCGATTGTCCCTGTGCGGCTTGTGCGGCTGCTCTCGGGCCGGATTCTCGGGCGGCCACCGCGCTGCTCTTGGACGGGGCGCTGCTGCTCGACCTGACGCCCGGAGCGGCGTTCGCGGCGGCTCGGGCGGGGCGTTCGCTGACCGGCGTGCGGCAGGTGCTGTTGTCGCATCCGCACGACGGGCCCGCGGTCGAGGTGCCGGCCGGGGTGCCGCAGCCCGGACGGGTGCCGGACAGGCAGGAGTTGACGCTGCTGACGGGACACCGGGTGCGGGCGGTGGCGATGGACGCGCCGGGCACGGGGTACGCGGTGACCGGGCCGGAGGGGCAGCGGCTGCTGTATCTGCCGCCGGGCGGGGCGCCGGCGGGGCTGGCGGAACCGGCCGAGCCGTACGACATGGTCCTCGCGGATGTCACGGGGCGGCCGGACGCGCTGGCGAAGCTGCGGGCGGTGGGGGCGGTGGGGCCGACGACCGATGTGGTCGCCGTCCATCTGGACCACGACGTGCCGCCGGGCCCGGAGCTCGGACGGCGGCTCGCGGCGGCCGGGGCGCGGGCGGTGCCGGACGGGGCGACGCTGGCGGTGGGGGCGTACGAGGACGTGCCGGACGTACCGCGGCGCACGCTGGTGCTGGGCGGGGCGCGGTCGGGCAAGTCGGTGGAGGCCGAGCGCCGGCTGGAAGCCTTTCCCGACGTGCTGTACGTGGCGACGGGCGGGTCGCGCAACGGGGACACCGAGTGGTCGGTGCGGGTGGCCGCGCATCGGGAGCGGCGGCCGGGGTCGTGGCAGACGGTGGAGACCTGCGATCTGGTGCCGCTGCTGGCGCAGGAAGGGCCCCCGGTGCTGGTCGACTGTCTGTCGTTGTGGCTGACGGATGCGATGGACTCCGTCGGGGCGTGGGACGACGCGGTGTGGGCGGAGCGGGGGGAGAAGGCGCTGCGGGAGCGGGTGCGGGAGTTGACGGAGGCGGTGCGTTCGAGTCGGCGGGCCGTTGTCGCCGTGTCGAACGAGGTGGGGTCGGGGATTGTGCCGGCGACCGCGTCGGGGCGGCGGTACCGGGATGAACTCGGGCGGCTGAACGCGGGGTTCGCGGAGCAGTGTGAGCAGGTGCTGTTGGTGGTGGCGGGGCAGGCGTTGGTGCTGCGGGGGTGACCGGTGCTGTAGATGGGGGGCTGAGGCGGGGTGGGTGCGCAGCTCGGCGCGACGAGGTGCCTCCCCCACTCTCGGCTTCGCTCGAGCGGGGGGACCCCCACCGCCCACCCGTGCCGCCCTGGGGGCACCTCCCAGGCCCTTAAGGCACTGGGGGAGGCACGCATGCCCGCAGCTACGTGTGTTTGTGGGCGATCAGGCGGTACGTGTTCGCCAAGCGTGTGCGGCGGGCGATCGGGGCCAGTAGGTGGTCCGCCAGTGACGCCACGCCCACCAGTGGGAGGCCCGCTCGTAGGAGGACCTCCCGGGCGTGGCGCCGGAAGGGGGGCGGGGGGATGGCTCGCCATGGTGTGTCCGGGGCCGGGAGGGCGTGGGAGAGAGCCAGGGACGTCGCGCCGGAGAGGTCGTGGGGGATGTGGGTGGGGCGGTGGTCGAGGGTGAGGACCGTGCAGCCGGTCGTCTCCAGTTCGGCTCGGAGGTTGCGCGGCGGGAGCAGGTGGAGGTGGCGGGGCTGGTCGTAGGGGAGCCACCAGCGGCCCAGGAGCGCGGCGAAGACGCTGCGGGGGTCGAGGGTCTCGATGAGCAGGTGGCCGCCGGGGCGCAGGACGTGGAGGGCGGCGTGGAGTTCCGCGCGGGGGTCGGGGGCGCCCTCCAGGTGGTGGAGCATGCTGACCACGTCGTAGCGGGCGCGCAGCGGGCCGGAGATCCGGGGGTCCGACAGACGGCCGACGTGGGCCTCCTCGACGCGTTCGGCCGAGACGGCCCGGACCACGCTCGGGGTGTCGTCCAGGCCGTCGAATGAGGTGTACGGGAAGAACTCCTGAGCCGTCGCCGGGAAGCGCGCGTGGCCCGTTCCCACGTCCAGCCAGCTCTCGGGCTCCCCGAACGGCCGCATGGCCAGGGCGGCCGACCGGTGGCGGTGCTGGCCGGCGCGCAGTGCGACGAGGGCGTCGGCCGTGGGGTCCCTGGGCGCTCCGCACACGGTCCGTCGGTAGTGGGCGAGGCCCTCGGCCGTGAGGCGGGGGTTCTGGAAGGTGTGGCCGCAGTCGCGGCAGTCGTCGACGGTGAAGTTGCCCGGCCTGTACTGCCGCAGGTCACCGGTGCGCAGCCGGTTGCGCAGCCGGCCGGAGCCGCACCAGGGGCAGTCCTCGCGGCGCGGTTCGTGGACCGGCGCGGTCGCCTGGGGGACGGAGGGGGCGGGAAGTTCGGGCATGGGCGGCTCCCGGGCGCGAGACGTACGGCAGGGACGTACGACAATCCGCTGCAAACGGGAACGTATGGGATGCCGATCTTGGGTGCAACGACGTCGCCGTGACGGAGTCGCGATGTGGCGCCGTGCTGTTCGATCAGGGCCGGTACTGTTCGGCGAATGAGCTCGCTTAATCTCGACGACTTCACCGATCTGATCGAGCGTCCGGACGGCGGGGTCCGCCGTGACGCCGAGGCGCGCCGGGAGCGGCAGATCGTGCCGCCAGGATCGCTGGGCCGCCTCGACGACCTGGGTGAGTGGCTGGCGGCGGCGCAGTCCGCGGTGCCGGTGCGGCCGGTCGAACGGCCGCGGGTGGTGCTCTTCGCCGCTGACCACGGCGTCGCCGAGCTGGGCGTCTCGGCCCGGCCTGCGGCCGGTGCCGGGGAGTTGGTGCGCGAGGTGCTGGAAGGCGGCAGGCCCGTCTCGGTGCTGGCGCGGCGGCTCGGCGTGCCGGTGCGGATCGTCGACATGGGCCTGGACTGCGATCCCGAGGCCCTGCCCGAGGACGTCGTCCGGCATCGGGTGCGGCGCGGCAGCGGGCGGATCGACATCGAGGACGCGCTGACCCTGGAGGAGGCCGAGGCGGCGTTCCGGGCCGGGGTCGCGGTGGCCGACGAGGAGGCCGACTCCGGTACGGATCTGGTGGTGCTCGGCGATGTGAGCGTCGGCGGGACGACGGCCGCGGGCGTGCTGGTCGCGGCGCTGTGCGGGGTCGACGCGTCGGTCGTCACCGGGCGCGGCGGGCTGGCGATCGACGACCTGGCCTGGATGCGCAAGTGCGCGGCGATCCGTGACGCGCTGCGCCGGGCCCGGCCGGTGCTCGGGGACCAGTTGCAGTTGCTGGCGACGGTCGGCGGGGCCGATCTCGCGGCGATGACGGGCTTCCTGCTGCAGAGCGCCGTGCGCAAGCTGCCGGTGGTGCTCGACGGGGTCGTGACGGCCGCGTGCGCGCTGGTCGGGCAGCGGATCGCGTTCCGGGCACCGGACTGGTGGCTGGCCGCGCACGACAGCGGCGAGCCCGGGCAGGCGAAGGCGCTGGACCGGATGGCCCTGGAGCCGCTGCTGACCCAGGGCGTGACCGTCGGCGAGGGCGCGGGCGGGCTGCTGGCGCTCCCCTTGGTGCAGGCCGCCGCGGCACTGGCGGCGGAGCTGCCCGAGAAGCCGAAGGAGTCGGAGAAGCCGGAGGTCACGGAGGACTCCGAGGTTCCCTCGGAGGAGTAGCAACCGGGAGATCCAGGTCACGCACACCTGGCTCAACTTCGTCCCGTTCCGGTCGGTCTTCGCGTGTGGTGTCGGTTTGACTGAGCCACAGGCACCGCGCACACCCGCTGCCGCACCGGCCCACGGACGAGGACGACCCGATGACCACGCTCGCCCGCTGGGCCCGCGCCGAATGGGGGCGGCTGTACGCCGCGGTGCGCGGGCCGCTGCGGGAGCGGCACCTGCGCGCGGTGCCGATGGCGGCCGGGGCCGTGTGCCTGACGTCCGTGCTGCACTTCGTGCACAACCAGTCGTGGGGCTACCGGTTCGTACAGGACATCGGTGCCGTGCGGGCCGAGGACCCGCTGTGGCTCGCGCTGCTGCGGACGCCGCTGTCGCTGTTCGTGCCCGCTCTGGATCTGCCGGTGTGGGGTGCGCTGGCGCAGATCCTGCTGGTGTTCGGTATCGCGGAGCTCTGCCTGGGATGGCGGCGGGCCCTGTTCATCGCCTACCTCGCGACCCTCGCGGGCACGCTCTACGCCCGCCTGGGCATCTGGCTGGGCCCGGACTCCCCGCTGGGCCTGCCCGCCTCGGACGCGCGGGTCGTGGACACCGGGCCGTCGGCGGCGGTGGTGGGTCTTGCCGTCTACCTGGGGCTGCGCTATCGCGCGTATGCCACGGCGGCGGTGGTGATCGTGGCCATGGTGGCCGAGGTCGCCGTGAAGGAGAACCTCGCGGGCAAGGAGCATCTGGCGGCGATCGCGGCCGTGCTGGTGCTGTGCGCGGCCGGTGCACTGCGTCAGCGGTGTTCGAGGGACCGGACGGGCTCGGAGTCGGGCGCGCCGCCGATCCAGTCCTGAAATCTGCGCCGGGGGCCCACCCAGCGGCGGTCGTGGTGGTAGGCCCGCAGGCCGGATTTCGCACGGGCGCGGGGGCGGTTCCGGTAGAACCGCTTGGCCCACGGCGAGGTGGGGCGGGCCAGCCGTACGGCGCCGATCAGGGCGACGAGGGGGATGATCACGCCCAGGACGGCGATGCGGACCTTGCCCTTGAACAGGGCGATGAGGGCGAACCCGAAGTTCACGACGACGTTCCCGAGGACGACGGCGCGGTTCTGCTGCTGGTCCTCGGAGAGGTCGTTGACGCCCAGCGGCGAGAAGCCGAGCAGGAGCAGGCCCACGAGGGAGGCGGTGAGGACGACCATCTCGACGCTCTTGCGGCCGTCCGGGGTCCAGTAGACGTCGGCGAGGTGCAGGACCAGGGCGAACTCGTCGAGGACGAGTCCCGCCCCGATGCCGAAGAGCACCGCGGCCAGGCACGAGCCGAAGCCGTGCTGGCCGCCGGCGACCGCGCCGAAGCCGCCGATGATCGTCAGGATGACGCCGGGGACCACGTGGTGGACGTGGACACCGCCACTGCTGCTGATGTTCCGGAAGGGGCCCTTGCCCGCCCGGATGAGGCGGGTGATGCCCCGGGTGATCACGAAGGTCAGCACGAAGGAGATGAGAGCGAGAAGCAGCGGCAGCTTGCCGGGTTCCATGATGTTCCGCTCGAACCATCCCATATGCGAACTTTATCCTCGGCCGCCGTGCCCGCTCTCCTGACCGGCCGGTAGCCTGCGCCGGTGCCCAGAACCTCGCCCCTCGACGGTCTCCGCTTCGCCTTCGGCACCCTCACCGTGATCCCGGTCCGGGTGACCCGGTGGGACCGTCAGGCCGCGCGAGGCGGCATGCTCTGCGCTCCGCTCGCGGGGCTGACCGTCGGCGTGGCCGCCGCCGCCGTCGGGCTGGTGCTGCTGTTCCTCGGGGCGGGCGGACTGCTCGCCGCCGCGGCCACCGCCGCCGTACCGGCCCTGCTGACCCGGGGTCTGCATCTTGACGGGCTCGCGGACACCGCCGACGGGCTGGGCAGCGGGAAGCCCGCCGAGGACGCGCTGCGGATCATGAAGCAGTCGGACATCGGGCCGTTCGGGGTCATCGCCCTCGTCTTCGTCCTGCTCGCGCAGGTCGCCGCCCTCGCCCAGGCCTACGACGCCTCCTGGGCCCGGGGCGCGTTCGCCGCGGTCGTCTCCGCGACTCTCGCCCGGCTGGCCCTGACCCTGGCGGCCCGGGCCGGGGTCCCGGCGGCCCGGCCGGAGGGGCTGGGGGCGGCGGTCGCGGGCGTGGTGCCCCTGCGCGGGGCGCTGCTCACCGCCGTCGCCGTCTCGGGGGCGGCGGCAGCGGGCAGCGCCTTCTGGGGGCCGTACGACGTGGTCCGGACCGTGTGCGCGGTCGTCCTCTCCCTGGCCGCCGCCGAAGCGCTGCTGCGGCACTGCACGCGCCGCTTCGGCGGGGTCACCGGGGATGTGTTCGGCGGGCTCGCGGAGACGGCGGCGACGACGGCGCTGGTCGTTCTGTCACTGGGCTGAAACGATCTCCTCGTCCCCCTCCTGCCCCGGCCGCCCGGCCGCTAGCTTCATCCCCCGAACACACAAGTGATCGGGGGATGTTCATGCCGAAGCTGCGCCGTGCCGTGGCCTGGTCTGTCGACTTCGCACTGGTGGTGGCGCTGGCCTCGGCGCTCGCCGTGCTCACCTTCCACCGGATCTCCGCGCTCGTCACCGACGTGCCCGAACTCGCCACCCGCGGCGGCCTGGACCTGCTGACCTCGCGCGGCGATGTGCTCGACGCCTCCGAGGACCTGGGGCTCTCGCTGTGGAACAAGTCGGTGCTCTACGTCGAGCAGGCCTTCGGGCTGCTGGTGCTGACGGTGTTCCTCTACCAGTGGGTGTGCCTGGCGCTGGCCGGGCGCACGGTCGGCAAGGCCCTGGTCGGGCTGAAGGTCACCCCGAGCCGCCCGCGCCGGGCCGCGCGGCGGGCAGCCGTCACCACCGCCGCGGACGTCGCCGTGTACGCGGTGGCCTGCGTGCTGCTGGTCGAGGGCCAGGTCGTGCTGTCGGTGCTGGTGTGGGCGGTCGCGGTGGTGCTGTTCCTGCTGAACGCGCTGCCGGTCCTCTCCCCCGGCCGGCGTTCCCTCGCCGACCGGGTGGCGGGCACGGCGGTCTCCGGCGTCGGGCTCAGCAGGCCTGTCGCCACACCCCTAGTTCGTACTTCTTGAGCAGCGAACTGAGCTTCAGGCGGCGGGACTCGGCGCAGAAGCGGCGGGTGGGCACCTCGTACTCGACGTGGAAGACGGCCTTGCCCGCGTCGACGAACGGCTTCAGGGCCGCGCACTCGCCGTACTGGGCGCACTGTTCGTTGACCGCGAAGTCGAAGTCCCCGACCAGCTCGGGGATCTGGTCCAGGTCGTTCTTCAGGCCGACGGCCAGGCCCCGGTCGTGGGCCAGGCGGGCGATGAGGCGGTTGTAGCGGAGCTGGTCGGCGGCCTTCAGCGGGAAGCCCGTCTCGTTGCGGTAGCCGTCCATGTTGTCGGGCTCCACCGCGTCGAAGCCCTTGTCGCGGCACATGTCGATCCGGGCCGCCATGAGGGGCTCCAGGACGTCGGTGCGGCGGATGTCCAGCCAGCGTTCGCCCTTCCAGCCGTTGCCGCGCCCGAGGACGGCCTTCGGGAACTTCCCGGCGTCCGGGCGGAACTCCTCCCAGGCGCCGGTGGACAGATAGCAGATGACCTTGCGGTCCTCGCGGTGCAGGCGCGTGACGGTGGCCTCGGAGTGGTCGAAGCCGTCGATGTCGTAGACCGGCACGTCGACGGAGGTGTCCAGGCGCCCGCTGAGCTGCCACTGCCAGGCGGTGCCCGGCCGGGGCTGCCAGCGCGGGCCTGGTTTGCCGTCAGTCTCCTTCTGGGTGCAGCCGGCGAGCAGCAGGACGAGCAGGGCGACGAGCAAGGACGTGCGTCTCACGGGGTGTTCTCCGGGTTGTGCAGGGTGTACGGCAGTGTGCCCCAAGGATGATCGCCGGTGCCGGGCACCGCACAATGCACCGCCGCGCCCCGTGCCCTGGCCAGGCCCTCCGGATCGGCATCGGGCGGCACGTCGTACACCAGGTGGCACAGCCGGACGTCGCTGCCGCCGGGCCACGGCTCGGGGCGCAGCGCGCGGTACGACGCCCAGGTGCCCTCGAAGGTGACGAGGACGTCGGCGATGCGGGCGTAGCAGGGGTGCGGTGCCGTGCCGTGGTTGAGGGCGAGGGTGCCGCAGCCGACGCCCCAGGCGGCCACCGCCAGTCGCTGGTAGTACTCGAACTGCTCGGGCCCGGAGGGGACCTGGTCGAGGAAGGCGCCGTCGGTGCCGTACCAGTCGCGGTGCCGGGTGAGGTCGCGGACGACGTCGGTGGTGGCGCGACGGCCGTAGCCGGTGTCGGCGTACCCGAGGACCCGGACGCCCGCGCCCCGCAGCCGGGCGGCGACCTCGGCGAAGGCCGTGTCGGGGCGGTCGCCGGGCCCGCTGGCCGGGTTGAGGACCACCCCGTAGAGGCGGGGCGCGGCGGCCACGATCGCCTCCCATTCGGCGGGGCGTACGGACGGGTGCTCGTAGTACGGGACCAGGAGAGTGCTCATCGGTGGGCTGTTGCCCTCCCCAGCAGGGCGCACACCAGGGCGCCTTGGACGACGGCCGCCGTGCCGTACACGGCCAGGCCCGCCTGGTGCGGGTCCCCGGTGTGCGTGACGAGGAGCAGGGTCTGGGCGAGGGCGGCGGCGCAGCACACCGCCGTCGCGCCGGTCACCGCGCCGAACGACTGGAGCAGCAGGCCCGTCCACAGCACCACGCCCAGCAGGAGCAGCCCGGCCGGCCGGACGCCGCCGGGGACCGGGGAGTGCGGCCACAGGGCGGAGGCGGCGAGGCTCAGGACGAGCAGGGCGGCGAGGTAGGCGGCCAGGCACTGGACGACGGTGAGGACGGTGGTGCGCCGGAAGGCCCCGGCGGTGCCGCTGGAGCGCAGCGCGGCGAGGCTGTCGCTGCGGAATCGATACAGCAGCCACTCCGCGGGGCCCATGCTGAGGGTGAGCGCCACGGCGGCAGGGGCCGCGACCGCGCTGCCGGTCTCACCGGCGAGGACGTCGCCGAGTGCCGCGTACAGCACGAGGACGCCGGTGGCGAGCCCGAACAGGGCGTACGGCAGGGAGCCCGTGAGCCGGGGCCCGGCGGGGCGCCCGGGCGCGGGTGCGGTGCCGAACGCGCCGAAGGGCAGCAGGGCGACGAGGCCCACGGTCCAGCGGCCCTCGCCCGGTTCCTTGAGGGCGGGTGCCACTTCGCGCACGGCGAGGGCCGCGACCGCCGTGAGTGAGCCCAGCAGCAGGACCGGGCTCGCGGCCTCGGGCAGCGGGCCGGCCAGGGACAGGACCGCGCCCGCCGCCATCGGCGCGAGGGCGGCCAGCAGGAGCCGTTCGCGGCCCATCACCAGCAGGACGGTCGCCGCCGCCAGATAGCAGGACTGCCCGGCGGCGAAGGCGACCGCGGCCGGGGCGGCGCCGGCGGCACAGGCCAGGGCGACCACGGAGCCGAGGAGGGCGCCGGCCGGGGCGCCGAGCAGCAGGGCGCGCCGGGCGGCCGTCCGGTCGCCCAGCCCCAGCCATGCGTACGCCCGGTGGGCGAGGCCCTGGTTCCACGTCCAGCCGCACAGGGCGCCGGCGAGCAGCGGGACCGTGCCCGCGGGGAGGCCGAAGTCGTCGTCGCCGGCGAACAGGGGTGCGCCCAGGACGTAGGCGAGGCCGGGCAGGGCGAAGACGACGCCGCGCAGCAGACAGCCGAGCAGGCCGGTCTGCCAGGGGTCGGGTAACGGGCCGTCGGGCTCGGGGTAGCGGCGTTCGACGCTTTCGTAGAGGGTCTCGGCGAGCGCGAAGGAGTTCTTGACGCCGTACCGCTCGCGTATCTGGTCGTCGGAGAGGCCGTCGGACTCCAGCAGGGCGGCGATCTCGTCCGGGTGGACGGCCGCGGCGATGAAGTCCTCCAGACGGGCGGCGAGTTCGTCGACCGGGTCGGGCCGGGCCCAGCTCGGCGTGGCGCGCTGCCGGGGGATGTAGGGCAGGGTGTCCGGGCGGGAGCCCGGGGGGAGCCAGACGCTTCCGCTCACCAGCCGGCCCCGTCCGTCGCCACGGCCGCGTACCAGGGGTCGCGCAGCTCCAGGGTCCAGTCGGCGACCGTCTCCAGGGTGGGCTCGTACACCTCGTCCTCGCCCGCGAGTTCCTTGTAGACGGTGCGGAAGGCGTCCACCGAGCGGCGCAGCGTGAACCGGTCGATGACGCGCTGACGCGACAACTCGCCCAGTTCGAGACGCCTTTGGTCGTCCTTGAGCAGGGTCAGGGCGGCTGCGGCCATCTTCTCCGGCTCGCGCGGGGGTACGACCAGACCCGTGTCGCCGACGGCCTCGCACACCCCGCCGACATCCGTCGACACCGTCGTACGGCCGCAGGACATGGCCTCGATGATGGAGAACGGGAAGCCCTCGGAGATCGACGACAGCATGACGAGATGCCCGGCCGCGTAGGCCCGCCAGACCTCGGTGATACGGCCCTCGAAGGTCAGGCCGTCGGTGACGCCCAGTTCGGCGGCGAGCTTCTCCAGCCGCGTCAGGTAGGCCTCGCCGCCGGGCGGGACCGGGCCGAAGAGCCTGAGCCGGGTCGCGGGCATCTCGGCGCGCACCATCGCGTAGGCCCGGATCAGGGTCTCCAGGTCCTTGATCGGGTCGATCCGGCCGCACCAGGAGAGGGTGGGGACCTCGGGCTCGGGGCCGGCGTGCGGGAAGGCGGCCGGGTCGACGCCGTTGTAGACGGTGCGGATCTTGCCGGCGTCGGCGCCGCCGCGTTCCTCCCAGCGGCGGTTGTACTGGTTGCACGGGGTGATCAGATCGGCGGCGCGGTAGCCGTACGAGTTGAGCTCGCGGTAGAAGCCGAGCATGAACGCCTTCACGGGCCAGCGCTGGGCGTCGCGGCGGTAGCCGAGGTAGCGCTCGCGCAGATAGATGCCGTGCTCGGTGAGCAGAAACGGTACGCCGTCCAGGTGGCGGGCGGCGAGCGCGGGCAGGGTCGCGAGGCCGCTGCTGACGGCGTGTGCGACGGAGTCCTCCGGGATGCGGACGCCGAGCGGGCGCAGGGCGTGTTCCAGCAGGTCGGTCGCGGTCAGGGCGTCGTGCACGGTGGGCCGTGCGGCGGCGGTCGGCAGATGCGGCATCGTCCAGATCCACATCAGCGACCGCAGCGCCGACTCGGTGCGCAGCGCGGCCGACAGGCGTCCGTCCCGGGCGAGTTCGGCCAGCTCGTTCAGGCACGTGCCGAAGTCGGTGGGCGAGCCGGGGTCTAGGAAGGAGAGCAGGAAGCGCTCGTGGATGTCGGTGAAGCGGCGGCGGGCCTTGCCGTAGGGGGGCCTGCTGCGGCCGGGGCGCGGGCCCCAGGTGGGGACCGAGGTGTGTGCGTAGACGTTGGACGGCAGGTCCCAGGTGACGGGTTCGCGGCCGCTGCCGGTGAGGGAGACGATGTGGAAGTCGACCTCCGGCATGCCCTTGACGAGTTGGTCGCACCAGGTGCTGACGCCGCCGTGGACGTGTGGGTAGGTGCCTTCTGTGAGCATCGAGACATGACGGCCTGTTCGCCTCATGCGTGATTCCCCCTTGTGATGCGGAATTTGTGCGGGGAGCTGCTGCCCGGATGCCGAGTGACGGCTTGTCGTGGGCTGGTCGCGCAGTTCCCCGCGCCCCTTTACGGGAGCCTCAGCGTGAGCGCCGATTGGAGTGCTGCCGGGCCGGTCCACGCCGAGCGGGATCCCGCGTACGGGGTGCCGAAGGTGGTGGTGCCCAGCAGGAGTTGCTTTTTGGTTCCCTCCGGGGCGGTCACCGGGATCTGGGTTCCGGACGGGGCGGTGACGGTGACGGTGGTGCCGATGCGGTACGCCGTCACGCGTCCGTTCGTCAGGGCGGTCTGCCAGGCGGCGCGGCGCTGCACCTCGGTGCCGATGGCGCTGTGCCGGGGGTTCTCCAGCGGGGTGTCGTCGGCGAACAGCGCCCGGTAGTCGGCGAGCACCTTCTCCATGACCGGGTAGAGCAGCCGGTCCTCGGCCAGGTTGGACTGGTGCGCGTAGTGCGGCCGGGGGTCGCCCGCGAGGGCGTGTCCGAGGGCGGTGCGCGCCTCCTGCGGGACGATGTGCTCGGCGTAGCCGGTGGTGGTGTCGAGCGGCTCGTCCAGACAGGTCGAGGTGGGGTTGTCCTCGCAGACGCCGCTGCCGCCGTCGCCGCGCGAGGTGTAGATCCAGTTGTACTCGTCGGCCATCTCGGCCGCCGTGCCCACGTTGTAGTACACGTTCATCGGGTGGCGCGGGACGGTCAGCGCGTTGCCGATCGCCCGCTGCTCGGGCTCGCGGGAGTTGTCCGAGGCGATCCACTTGACGCCGGTGTCGGCGAGGGCACCGGCCAGGTTGGGGTTGTCGGCGGGCTGCTGGGGCAGCGTCTTCAGGCCCGAGTGCTCACCGGTGACCAGTTCGGCGCGGTCGACCGGGAGGCCCTTGCTCACGGCCCAGTTGTGGTTGTCGCGGATCTGCGCGGCGATCTCGGCGCGGCCCATGTACCGGGTCGAGCCGTCCGCGTTCTTCGCGCAGCTCCACGGCACGCTCGAGGTGTCCTGGACGCAGCCGAGGAACGGGTGCGTGTAGGTGTGGTTGACCCAGCGGTACTGGGCCTTGTCGGCGACCAGCCGGTCGGCGAGGGCGTCGGTGCCGCCGTGCTCGGACTTCCACTCCTCGCCGGAGCCGGCGTTGTAGACCATGTCCATGGTGAAGCCGTGCTCGCGCTGCCACTGGGCGGCGTAGGCGGCGTCGTCCGCGGTCATGCGGATCGGCGTGGTGCCCTCGCCGTCGCCGCCCGCGCAGTCGAAGTCGCCCGGGGTGCAGTCGCGTTCGGTGTCCCAGCGGCTGTCCGGGGCGAACACGTCGTCGACGTGCACGGCGAAGGAGTTGCGGGTCTGCCCCAGGTGCACGCCCTGGGTGAGCCACTCGACGATGCCCCGGGCCAGCAGCCGGAACTGCTGCTGGTTGCCGTTGTACGCGAAGGTCACGACGAGTTCGCGGCGGCCGTCATGGGCGTACTCGCCGACGAGGCTGCCGCGGCCGGTGCCGCCGGGCACGGGGATGTCGACGTAGCTGGTGAAGCCGGCGCGGGGCCGGGCGACATAGCCATAACTCTCCTGCACATCCGGCGCGTTGTCCTCGAACCGGAAAGCGCCCTCGAGGTAGCCGAACCGGCCTGCCTTCCCGGCCGCGGTGACGGATGCCTCGCGTCCGTCGAGGGTGCCTGCCCAGCCGCCCTCGCTGGTGTAGTCGAGGCCGACCTCCGGGTGTGCCCAGGTGTAGGCGTCGACCTGGGGGATGCCGTACGTCCGCTCGTACGCCTCCAGGGCGCTCTGCTCGGCTGAGCCCGCGCCGAACGGGGCCTCGTTCGGCAGGACGACGCCCTGGTACTTGGCGCGGGGCCTGCCGTTCACCGTGTCGCTCAGGAACGACTCGGTGATCTCCGGGCGGCCGGAGTCGTCCAGGTCGACGGTGGTGTACGGGACGCCCGTGCTCCTGAGCTGGGCGGTGACGGCCTTGACGGGGCTGTCGCCGTTGTCCACCACGAGCACCTTGAGATCGATGCGCGGTTCCTCCGCTGCCGCCGCCCCGGGCGCCACCGCGCCGGCCGTGATCATGCCTGCCGCCGTCATCGCCGCGGCCGTGTTTCTCCACCTGCGCGCACGCTGCGCCATGGTTCCTCCCCCAGAAGATCCCAGAGCTCCTCTTGCGGTCGAACAGAGGCCGAACAGAGGAGGATCAGTGAAAATCATGCAAAGCGGGGAGCGGCACTCTCACCGGATCCGAGCGAGTGTGACTGAGTTCACCGCCATGGAGGATCAAGAAATGGCTACTACGCGACCGACAGGTGAACACCCGCAGTAATGAGCGAACGCGGCCACGCGCGTAGTCTCGTCGTCGAGTGTTCGCCGCACCGGGGAAGGCCCCGTGGATACCGGACCCTGACGTCGGAATAGGGTCGGCTCGGGCCCGGTCGACCCACACCGTTCGACCATCGCAACTTCACATCGGAAGCGAGATTTCACCACCGTGACTGCTCTCACTCTCAGCACCGCCGCGGCGCCCGGTCTGCGGGCCGACGCGATCGTGATCGGTGTCGCCAAGGGTGCCAAGGGGCCGGTCGTCGCACCGGGCGCCGAGGCCGTGGACAAGGCGTACGACGGCAAGCTCGCCGGCGTCCTGGAGACTCTCGGCGCCTCCGGTGCCGAGGGCGAGACGACGAAGCTGCCGGCACCGTCCGGCTTCAAGGCACCGCTCGTACTGGCGGTGGGCCTGGGCGCGGTACCCGAGAAGGACGCCGACTACGGCACCGAGGCCCTGCGCAAGGCCGCCGGCGTCGCCGCCCGTGCCCTGGCCGGGACCAAGAAGGCCGCCTTCGCCCTGCCCCTGGCGGACGCCGCCGACGCCGGCGCGATCGGCGAGGGCGCGCTGCTCGGCGCGTACTCCTTCGACGCCTACAAGGACAACGGCAAGGACGCCAAGGCGAAGAACGGCAAGGGCCCTCTCGCCGAGGTCGCCCTGCTCGGCGGCAAGCCCCGCGACAAGGCGTACAAGGCGGCGATCGAGCGTGCCGCCGCCGTGTCCGAGGAGCTCAACCGCGCCCGCGACCTGATCAACACCCCGCCGAACGACCTGAACCCCGAGGCGTTCGCCGCGGTCGCGCAGGCCGCGGCCAAGGAGCACGGCATCAAGGTGCAGGTGCTCGACGTGAAGGCCCTGGAGAAGGGCGGCTACGGCGGCATCCTCGGCGTCGGGGCCGGCTCGGCGGCGGGACCGCGCCTGGTGAAGCTGTCCTACACCTCCTCGAAGGCGAAGAAGCACCTCGCCTTCGTCGGCAAGGGCATCACCTACGACTCGGGCGGCATCTCGCTCAAGCCGGCCGGTCACAACGAGACGATGAAGTGCGACATGAGCGGCGCGGCCACCGTGTTCGCCGCGGTCGTCGCCGCCGCCCGGCTGGGCCTGGAGGTCAACGTCACCGGCTGGCTCGCCCTGGCCGAGAACATGCCCTCCGGCTCCGCGACCCGTCCGGGTGACGTGCTGCGGATGTACAGCGGCAGGACGGTGGAGGTGCTCAACACCGACGCCGAGGGCCGCCTGGTGCTGGCCGACGCCCTGTGGGCGGCCTCCCAGGAGAACCCGGACGCGATCGTCGACGTGGCGACGCTGACCGGGGCGATGGTCTTGGCGCTGGGCAACCGGACGTTCGGGATCATGGGCAACGACGACGCGTTCCGCTCCGCGGTGCACGAGGCCGCCGAGGAGGTCGGGGAGCCGGCGTGGCCGATGCCGCTGCCGGAGCACCTGCGCAAGGGGATGGACTCTCCCACGGCCGACATCGCGAACATGGGCGAGCGGATGGGCGGCGGGCTGGTCGCCGGTCTGTTCCTGCGCGAGTTCGTGGGCGAGGGGATCACTTGGGCGCACCTCGACATCGCGGGGCCGGCGTTCAATGAGGGCGGGCCTTTCGGGTACACGCCGAAGGGCGGCACCGGGACGGCCGTGCGCACGCTGGTGCGGCTGGCCGAGCTGACGGCCGCGGGCGACCTGGGCTGAGTCACCGGGTGCGGGGCGTGGGGGCCGGTCGTTCGGTTCCCCGCGCCCCGCAGGTCGGACAACGTGGGGCGTCTCACACAGCAGCCCGGCGTCTCTTTGTGTGTCGACAAGTGCGAAGATGGGGCTCGGCAGGACAGGGCCCCACCGAAGGGCCGAAGAACGAGCGGCCGGACACCAGCCGCCTGCCGGTCAGTGAAGACCGGCGTACGGCGCACATGCATGGAGGACGTGACGTGGCGAACGACGCCAGCACCGTTTTCGACCTAGTGATCCTCGGCGGTGGCAGCGGTGGTTACGCCGCGGCCCTGCGCGGGGCGCAGCTGGGCCTGGACGTCGCCCTGATCGAGAAGGACAAGGTCGGCGGCACCTGCCTGCACCGGGGATGCATCCCCACCAAGGCTCTGCTGCACGCGGGCGAGATCGCCGACCAGGCCCGCGAGAGCGAGCAGTTCGGTGTGAAGGCCAGCTTCGAGGGCATCGACATCGCCGGCGTCCACAAGTACAAGGACGGCGTGATCTCCGGCCTGTACAAGGGTCTGCAGGGCCTGGTCGCCTCCCGCAAGGTGACGTACATCGAGGGCGAGGGCAAGCTGTCCTCCCCGACCTCCGTCGATGTGAACGGCCAGCGCGTCCAGGGCCGTCACGTGCTGCTCGCGACCGGCTCCGTGCCGAAGTCGCTGCCCGGCCTGGAGATCGACGGCAACCGCATCATCTCCTCCGACCACGCCCTCGTCCTGGACCGTGTGCCGAAGTCGGCCATCGTCCTCGGCGGCGGTGTCATCGGCGTCGAGTTCGCCTCCGCCTGGAAGTCCTTCGGTGCGGACGTCACGGTCATCGAGGGCCTGAAGCACCTCGTGCCGGTCGAGGACGAGAACTCGTCCAAGCTGCTCGAGCGCGCCTTCCGCAAGCGCGGCATCAAGTTCAACCTGGGCACGTTCTTCGAGAAGGCCGAGTACACCCAGGACGGTGTCAAGGTCACCCTCGCCGACGGCAAGGAGTTCGAGGCCGAGGTCCTGCTGGTCGCCGTCGGCCGCGGCCCGGTCTCCGCCGGGCTCGGTTACGAGGAGCAGGGCGTCGCCATCGACCGCGGCTACGTGCTGGTCGACGAGTACATGCGCACCAACGTCCCGACCATCTCCGCCGTCGGTGACCTGGTCCCGACCCTCCAGCTCGCGCACGTCGGCTTCGCCGAGGGCATCCTGGTGGCGGAGCGTCTGGCCGGTCTGAAGACCGTTCCGATCGACTACGACGGTGTCCCGCGGGTGACGTACTGCCACCCGGAGGTCGCCTCCGTCGGTATCACCGAGGCCAAGGCCAAGGAGATCTACGGCGCGGACAAGGTCGTCGCTCTGAAGTACAACCTCGCGGGCAACGGCAAGAGCAAGATCCTGAACACCACGGGCGAGATCAAGCTCGTCCAGGTCAAGGACGGTGCCGTGGTCGGCGTCCACATGGTCGGCGACCGCATGGGCGAGCAGGTCGGCGAAGCCCAGCTGATCTACAACTGGGAGGCGCTGCCCGCCGAGGTCGCGCAGCTCGTCCACGCCCACCCGACGCAGAACGAGGCGCTCGGCGAGGCCCACCTGGCCCTGGCCGGCAAGCCCCTCCACTCGCACGACTGACCCCTCGGTCGAGAAGCGACGACACAGACTTCCGCACTTTCCGTAAGGAGCAACCGAAACCATGGCGGTTTCCGTAACCCTTCCGGCGCTC
>NZ_JBHUQX010000130.1:0-21702 GCF_042674225.1 Streptomyces sp. NPDC056948 | reverse complement strand
GACCTGCGGGACCGCGGGTCAGGGGGACGGGGCCGTATCAGGAGGGCCGCTGGGTCAGCGCGGTGTCACTGCCCGCCTCCCATCCGCAGGAAACTGGCGGTGGCCTGCGCGTATCGCCGTCCCGACCCGTCCTCCAGCCAGGCTTCGGCGGTCGCGGTGGACCGCCCCACATGGAGGGTCCGGGCCACCGCGCGCACGTTGCCCGCCTCGCGGGACAGCCGGCGCATGAAGTTCATGCTCATGCTCACGGTGCTCACCACCGACTTGTCCTCGAGGGACGCCTGGACGGCTATCCACATCGCGGCGTCCAGCACGGTTCCGGCGACCCCGCCGGCCACCACACCGATGAGGTTCTCGTGCCGCTCGTCCGGCACGAACTCGATGACCGCCCGGCCGGGCTCGGCCTCCGTGACCTTGAAGTTCAGCAACTGCCCGATGGGAGGATTCGGCAGATCCCCGCTGACGATGCTCTTCAGCAGCTCCTCGCGCGACATCTCGAACGCGCGCATGGCCGCCGCACGGGGATCGCTCCAGCTGACTTCCAGCGTCCTCGCCTCGTCGCCGGTCCCCGCCGGGACACTCGTCTCCGTCATCTCAAGCCCTTCTCTCTGCGGAAGTCTCCATCGACGATCACGAAAGGGTTTTGTCGATCAAGGCGAAGATCTCGTCGGTCGTGGCCGATTCGACCGCGGCCGCCGTGATCTCCGCGGTGGAGTCGCGCTCCTCCAGGACGTCGGCGACGAGCGCGCGGATCTGCCGTGCCAGCCGCACCTTCTCCGAACCGGACGTGATCTGCGAAAGCACCGACCTGAGCGATTCGACATGGTGCTCGACGGACGTGTCCGGCCCGCCGTCGTCCAGTCGCGACAGCACCAGCTTCGCCACCGCCACCGTGGTGGGATGGTCGAACACCAGGGTCGACGGCAACGACAGTCCGGTCGCCTTCGCGAGCCGGTTGCGGAACTCCACGCCACCCAGCGAGTCGAACCCGAGCTCCGTGAACGGCGCATCGACGGGGATCGCCTCACCGGTCGTATGACCGAGCACAGCCGCAGCCTGGTCGCGGACCAGGTCCACGACGACGGCTTCCCGTTCGTCCGGACCCGCCGAAGCGAGCCTGCGCGTCAGTTCCCCGGCGTCACTCGCCTGCCCGACGGCCGCCGGCACCAGCCCGCGCAGGACGGCCGGCAGCAGCCCGTCGCGGGCCTGCACCGCCAGTCCCGCCCGGCTGAACCGGGTCGCGACGACCACCGGCCGGCGGGCACCGACCGCCAGGTCGAACAGCGCCAGGCCCTCGTCGTGGCCGAGCGCGTGCAGACCCAGTCGCTCCAACCGTGACAGCCCCGCGCCCCCCAGTCCGCTGGTCATGCCCGAGTCCTGCTGCCAGGGGCCCCAGGCCACCGAGACCGCCGGCAGGCCCTCGGCGACCCGGCGACGGGCGAGCGCGTCGAGGAAGCCGTTGGCCGCCACGTAGTTGCCCTGTCCGGGTGAGCCGAGCACAGCCGCGGCCGAGGAGAACAACACGAACGCCGACAGGTCGTGCTCCCGGGTCAGCTCGTGCAGATGCAGCGCCGCGTCGACCTTCGGTGTGAGTACGCGGTCCACCTGCTCCGCGCTCAGGGTCTCCACCGTGCCGTCGTCCAGCACACCGGCCGCGTGGACGACCGCGGTCAACGGGTCGCCGGCGGGCAACGCGGACAGGAGGTCCCGGAGTGCCGTGCGGTCGCCCACGTCACACGCCGCCACCTGCACCTCGGCTCCCGCCTCCCGCAGCCCGGCCACCAACTCCGCAGCCCCGGCGGCCGCCATGCCGCGCCGCGACACCAGCAGCAACCGCCGCACACCGTGCGCTGCGACGAGATGCCGGGCCACCAGGGCACCCAGGCCACCGGTACCGCCGGTGACCAGCACGGTGCCGGTACCGAACGACGCCTCTCCGGCGGCTGCGCCGAGCCGGGCCAGTCGCGGCGCCAGCAGTCGCCCTCCGCGCAGCAGCAGCTCGGGCTCCTCCGCACCCAGCGCCCACGTCACCGCCTCGGGGGAAAGCCCCTCGCCGTCGTGATCGAGGAGAGTGATACGGCCCGGATGCTCGGACTGGGCGCTGCGCACGAGCCCCGCCACCGCGGCCGCGACCGGATTCGGCACCTCACCGGGCAGCGATGCCGCACGCCGGGTTGCCACCACCAGGCGCATCCCGGGGAACCTGCCCTCGGCAAGCCACTCCCGCAGCACACTCAGCGTCGCCCGGACGGCCGTGTGCACGGTCGCCGCGGTCTCGTCACCCTCGGGACACACCGAGTCGGCACTCCACACCACCGCATCCGGAACCGACTCCGCCGCCGCGAGTTCCGCCTGATCGGCGAAGTGTTCCGCGCCCTCGATCGCGGGCACCGGCCCGAGCGTCGCGACCGACTGCCGCTGCGCGTCCTGGCGGACACCGGCGTCGACCCATTCCACGCCCAGCATCGAGCCGTTCACGCGCTGTGCCGTGTCGCCGAGCGAGCTTGCCTCGACCGGACGTGCGCGCAGCGAGTCGACGGTCACCACCGGCGCCCCGGTCTCGTCGACCAGCTCGATCCGGGCCTCGTCGCCACCCTTGCGGAGAATGCGGGCCCGTACCGCCGAGGCGCCCGTGCGGTGCAGCCGAACCCCGGCGAAGGAGAACGGGAGCGGCAGCCGTCCCGCCGGCATCGCCTGGGCGAGCCCGTCGATCACGGCATGGAGCGCCGCGTCGAACAGTGCCGGGTGGATGCCGAATCCCGTCGCCGAAGCGGGAGCGTCGTCGTCCAACGCCACCTCGGCGAACACCTCGTCTCCGCGCTGCCACGCCACCGACACACGCTGGAACGCCGTTCCGTACTCGAAGCCGAGATCGGCCAGGCGCCCGTAGAGGTAGGCACCGTCCACTCGCTCGGCATCGACGGGCGGCCAGATCCCCACCGGTGCCACGGCCGTGTCGGCGGGGGCCAGCACACCACTGGCGTGCAGCAGCCACTCGTCATCGGCGTCCGGTTCGGCGGTGGCGGATTCCCGCCTGGAGTGCACCGAGAACGGACGGCGCCCGGACGCGTTCACCGGACCGACGCTCAGCTGTACGTCCACGGCAGCGTCGCCGTCCATCAGCAGCGGCGACTCCAGCAGCAACTCCTCGACCATCCCGACGCCGACACGGGCGCCCGCGCTCAGCGCGAGCTCCACGAAGGCCGTGCCGGGCAGCAGCACGGACCCGAGTACCGCGTGGTCGGCGATCCAGGGGTGGGTACGCAGGGACAGCCTGCCGGTGAACAGCCACTCGTCCCGGCTCGCCACCCGCACCGCGGCCGTGAGGAACGGGTGATCGAGCGAGAGCAACCCGGCCCGGCTCAGGTCTCCGGTCGCGGACAGGTCGGCTTCGAGCCAGTACCGCTGGTGCTGGAAGGCGTAGGTGGGCAGCGCCACGGGCCTACGCCCCTCGACCAACGGCGCCCAGTCGACCCCGACTCCAGCGGTGTGCGCCTGGGCGAGCAGGGTCACGAACTGTTCGGCCTCGTCGTGATCGCGACGTGCCGCGGCAACCACCAGCGACCTGGCTTCGATGTCCTCGGGCAGGCACTGGCGGGTCATCGCTGCCAGAACCGCGTCCGGGCCGACCTCCAGGAAGCGACGAACACCGGAGGTGATGAGCGTTTGGATGCCGGGTGCGAAACGGACCGCCGTGCGGACCTGGCGGACCCAGTACGACGGGTCCAGAACCTCGTGGTCGGCCATTTCGCCGGAGACGTTGGACACCAGGGGGATCGCCGGCTCGTGATACGTCACCTCGCTTGCGACTGCGGCGAAGTCCTCCAGCATCGGATCCATGCGTGCCGAGTGGAACGCGTGACTCACCCGCAGACGGGATGTCTTCCGACCCGCCCGCATGAACTCACGCTCAACTTCGGCAACGGCGTCTTCGTCGCCCGAGACCACGACGGATCCGGGCGCGTTCACCGCCGCGATCGACACACGGTCAGTGGTGATCTCACCCTCGGACGCGGCGATGGCCAGCATCGCCCCACCCTCGGGAAGAGCACCCATCAACCGGCCCCGCGCCGCCACCAGACGGCAGGCATCCTCCAGCGACCACACACCCGCGACATGCGCCGCCACCAACTCGCCGATCGAGTGCCCGATCAGAGCGTCCGGGCGTACTCCGAAGGACTCCAGCAGCCGGAACAACGCCACCTCGAACGCGAACAACGCCGGCTGCGTGAACTCCGTCCGATCCAGCACCCCATCACCGGAGAACATCGCGTCCTTCAGCGAACGACCCAGCAGCTTGTCGAACTGGGCACAGATCTCGTCCAGCGCAGTCGCGAAGACAGGGAACGCCTCATACAACCCGGCACCCATACCCGCCCGTTGAGCACCCTGACCCGTGAACAGCAACGCCGTCTTGCCCGAGCCCACCACAGACCCAGCAACAGCACTCAAGCGCTCCAGCAGCTCATCGCGGTCACGGCCCACGGCCGCGCCACGCCACTCCAACTGCGCCCTCGACACCACCAACGAAGCGGCAACATCAGCCAGGTTCACATCCGGCCGCTCCAGCAGCCACTCCCGCAACCGCTCCGCCTGCGCCCGCAGACCCCCCTCACTCCTGGCCGACACCAACAACGCAACCGGAGCAAGCGAAACAGGAGCCTCATCGGCCGGCCGCGCGGCAGGAGCCTCCTCCAGAATCACATGCGCGTTGGTGCCACTGATCCCGAACGACGACACACCCGCCCGGCGAACCCTCTCCCCCGCCGGCCACGCCTCGGACTCGGTCAACAACCGCACCGAACCCGCGGACCAATCCACATGCGACGACGGCTCATCCACATGCAACGTCCGCGGCAACTGACCGTTCCGCAGCGCCTGAACCATCTTGATCACACCGGCCACACCGGCCGCCGCCTGCGTATGACCGATGTTCGACTTCACCGACCCGATCCGCAACGGCTCCTCACGACCCTGCCCATACGCCGCGATCAACGCCTGCGCCTCGATCGGATCACCCAGCGTCGTACCGGTCCCGTGCGCCTCGACCACGTCCACGTCGACCGGTGTCAGACCGGCATTGGCCAGCGCCTGCGCGATGACACGTTCCTGCGAGGGGCCGTTGGGCGCGGTCAGGCCGTTGCTCGCACCGTCCTGGTTCACCGCACTTCCGCGGATCACGGCCAGCACGTTGTGCCCCAGCCGCTGCGCCTCCGACAGCCGCTCCAGCACGACGACACCGACACCCTCGGACCACGCCACACCATCTGCGGAGGACGCAAACGACTTGCACCGGCCATCAGGCGACAATCCACGCTGCCGGGAGAACTCCACGAACAGCAACGGCGTCGACATCACCGTCACACCGCCGACCAGGACCAGCGACGTCTCGCCTTGACGCAGGGCCTGAGCCGCCATGTGCATCGCCATCAGCGACGACGAACACGCCGTGTCGATCGTCACCGCCGGCCCTTCCAGGCCCAGGGAGTACGCGACGCGACCGGAGACCACGCTGCCCGCCGAACCGGTGGCCACATAGCCTTCGGCGGCGGCTGCGGCCGACCGGGCGGTGTGCTCGTAGTCCTGGTACATCACACCGGCGTACACACCGGTGTCACTGCCCCGCAGTGATGTCGGGGGGATTCCCGCGTGCTCCAGTGCCTCCCACGACGCCTCCAGCAACAGCCGCTGCTGGGGATCCATCGCAGCCGCCTCACGCGGGCCGATCCCGAAGAATCCGGCGTCGAAGTCACCGGCGTCGGCGAGGAAGCCGGCCTCACGGGTGTACACGGTGCCGGGCTTGTCCGGATCGGGGTCGAACAGGTTGGCCAGGTCCCAGCCGCGATCCGACGGGAACGCGCCGATGCCGTCGCCCCCGGACCGCACGAGCTCCCACAACTGGTCGGCTGATTCGACACCGCCGGGATAGCGGCAGCTCATCCCGACGATCGCAATCGGCTCGTCCACGCGTGTGCGACGCGTGACCTGCCGAGCCCCCGTCCCCACGCCTTCGATCCGGGAGCGCAAGTACTCCGCCACCGCGGTCGCCGTCGGGTGGTCGAACACCAGGGTCGACGGCAACGACACACCGCTCGCCTGCGCCAGGCGGTTCCGGAACTCCACCGCCCCCAGCGAATCGAACCCGAGCTCGCTGAACGGCGTGTCCGGTCCGACCGTATCCGCGGAGGCATGCCCCAGCACGGCCGCAGCGCACTCGCGGACGGCGTCGAGGAGGATCACGCCGTGCTCGTCCCGAGGCGCCGCCGCGAGGCGCCCCGCCAAGGTCGCTGTCCTGTCGGCGCGACGCGCCGGAACCGGCGCCACCACCCGCAGGACGTCGGCCAGTGTGCCGGCCCGGGCCTGGGCGGCCAGCGCCGCGGTGTCGAAGTCGACGCCCGCTACCGAGGCCGCACCGGTGTGCACCGACTGGTCGAACAGGTCCAAGCCGTCGGCATCGGCCAGCGGGCGCAGGCCCAGTCGTCCGAGTCGCGTCAGGCCATCGCGACCGAGGTCGCGGGTCATCCCGCTGCTGGAGTCCCAAGGGCCCCAGGCGATCGACACAGCGGGCAGCCCGGCTTCGGCCCGGCACCGCGCCAGGGCGTCCAGAACGCTGTTGGCCGCCGCGTAGTTGCCCTGCCCGGGCGAGCCCACGACAGCCGCGACCGACGAGAACATCACGAACGCCGACAAGTCCAGATGCTGCGTGAGTTCGTGCAGGTGCAGCGCCGCATCCACCTTGGGCGCGAGCACCCGGTCGACCTGTTCGGCGCTCAGCTTCTCGATCGTGCTGTCGTCCACGACGCCGGCGGCGTGTATCACCGCCGTCAGCGGGAGTTCATCCGGGATGGCGTCCAGCAGCGCCCGCACCGCCACCCGGTCGGACACATCACACGCTGCCACCCGCACCCGTGCCCCGAGCCCGGCCAGCTCGGTGACCAGGTCCGCGGTGCCGTCCGCCTCTTCACCTCGGCGTGACACCAGCAGCAAGTCCGCCGCACCGTGCTCGACGGCCAAGTGGCGGGCCAGCCGGGCGCCGATGCCGCCGGTGCCGCCGGTGATCAGCACCGTACCGGCGCCCAGCGCCGCCCCGGGCTCGACCGCGGGTGCGGTGCCGCGTATCAGCCGTGGCACGAGGGTCCTGGTCCCCCGTACCGCTACCTGGGACTCCCCGACGGCCAGCGCGGCCGACACGATGTCGGCAGACACGTCGCCGTCGTGATCGAGCAGCATGATCCGGCCGGGGTGCTCGGACTGGGCGCTGCGCACCAGTCCGCGTACCGCGGCGGCGGCGAGATCGGGGCTCTCACCGGGCAGGCCCGCGGCGTTGTGCGTGACCACGACCAGCCGGGTGTCGGCCAGGGGGACTTCGTCGAGCCAGGCCCTGATCGTCGTCAGCGCCGCCTGCACACGATCGCGCACCGATCGGTCGGTGGTGTCGGTGCCGGCCTCGACCGTCCATGCCAGAACGTCCGCGGGGACCTCGGCGCGGGCCGCGTCGGCCGGGCTCGCGTAGTGGGCAATGGCGCCCGCCACCTCGGGCGAGTCGATCGCGGCGATCCGCGCGGCGGAGGCGAGGGTGGCCTCGGCCTCGGTCCATTGCAGCTCGTACAGCGGGGACCGGCCGGCCGGTCGCGCACCGGCCAGCGTCCCGGCGTCCACCGCGCGTGCGCGCAGGGACTCCACCGTCGCCACGGCTGCCCCTGCCTCGTCGACGGCTTCCACCCGTACGCTCTCGGCGCCGGTGCGGATGATCCTGGCCCGGACAGCGGCCGCACCGGCGCGATGCACCCGCACACCGGAGAACGAGAACGGCAACGGCACCCGTCCCGCGGGCATGTCCTGCGCCAAGGTGTCGATCGCGGCGTGCAGCATGGCATCGAACAACGCCGGATGCACCGCGAAGCGCGCTGCCGTTTCGCCGGTGGCGTCGTCCAGCGCGACCTCGGCGAAGACGTCGGGGGCACGGTGCCACACCGCACTCACGCCCTGGAAGGTCTGGCCGTACGCCACGCCCAACTCGGCCAGACGGTCGTACAGGTCGTCCGCCAGTACCGGTTCCGCGCCGGGCGGGGGCCAGGATTCTTCGGCAGTGCTCCCTCCCTCGGCACCGAAAGCCGCGACCAGCGCGCCGGTGGCATGCGCGACCCAGTCGGCGTCAGCGTCACCCGTGGCGGCACGGGAGTGGATGGAGAACGCGCGACGACCCTCGTCGTCGGCGCGGCCCACGGCAACCTGGAGATCCGCGGCTCCGTCACCGTCGAGCAGGAGCGGGGACTCCAGCAGGATCTCGTCTATCACCGCTACGCCGAGGCGTTCGCCAGCGGCCAGGGCCATCTCCACGAAGCCCGTGCCCGGCAGCAACACCGACCCCAACACCGCATGGTCGGCGATCCAGGGGTGGGTGGACAGTGACAGCCGGCCGGTGAAGACCCACTCGTCCTTACCCGCGACCGGCACGACACCGGTCAGCAACGGATGATCGAACCGGTCACCGACGCTGTCCACGCGGGGCTGCAACCAGTACCGCTGGTGCTGGAAGGCGTAGGTGGGCAGCGCCACGGGCCTGCGCCCCTCGACCAACGGCGCCCAGTCGACCCCGACTCCAGCGGTGTGCGCGTGGGCGAGCAGGGTCACGAACTGCTCGGCCTCGTCGTGATCGCGACGTGCCGCGGCAACCACCAGAGACCTGGCCTCCACGTCCTCCGGCAGGCACTGGCGGGTCATCGCTGACAGAACCGCGTCCGGGCCCACCTCCAGGAAACGACGCACGCCAGAGGTGATGAGCGTGTCGATGCCGGGTGCGAAACGGACCGCCGCGCGGACCTGACGGACCCAGTACGACGGGTCCAGCAACTCGTGGTCGGCCATTTCGCCGGAGACGTTGGACACCAGCGGGATCGCCGGCTCGTGATACGTCACCTCGCTTGCGACCGCGGCGAAGTCCTCCAGCATCGGATCCATCAGCGCCGAGTGGAACGCGTGACTCACCCGCAGACGCGACGTCTTCCGACCCGCCCGCATGAACTCACGCTCAACCTCAGCGACAGCGTCCTCGTCGCCCGAGACCACGACGGATCCGGGCGCGTTCACCGCCGCGACCGACACACGATCATGGGTGACTTCACTCTCGGACGCGGCGATGGCCAGCATCGCCCCACCCTCGGGGAGAGCACCCATCAACCGGCCCCGCGCTGCGACCAGACGGCAGGCGTCCTCCAGCGACCACACACCCGCGACATGCGCCGCAACGAGTTCACCGATGGAATGCCCGATCAGAACGTCCGGGTGTACTCCGAAGGACTCCAGGAGGCGGAACGAGGCGACCTCGAACGCGAACAACGCCGGCTGCGTGAACTCCGTCCGATCCAGCACCCCATCACCGCCGCCGAACATGACGTCCTTCAGCGAACGGCCCAGCAGCTTGTCGAACTGGGCACAGATCTCGTCCAGCGCGGTCGCGAACACTGGGAAGGCGTCATACAACCCTGCGCCCATACCGGTGCGTTGTGCACCCTGACCGGTGAACAGCAACGCCGTCTTGCCCGAGCCCACCACAGACCCAGCAACAGCACCCAAGCGCTCGAGCAGCTCATCGCGGTCACGGCCCACGGCCGCGCCACGCCACTCCAACTGCGCCCGCGACGCCACCAACGAAGCGGCAACATCAGCCAGGTTCACATCCGGCCGCTCCAGCAGCCACTCACGCAACCGCTCCGCCTGCGCCCGCAGACCCCCCTCACTCCTGGCCGACACCAACAAAGCAACCGGAGCAAGCGAAGCCGTAGTTGGAGCCTCATCGGCCGGCCGCGCGGCAGGAGCTTCTTCCAGAATCACGTGCGCGTTGGTGCCGCTGACACCGAACGAGGACACACCCGCCCGCCGTACTCGATCGGTCACCGGCCACGGCTCGGATTCCGTCAGCAACCGCACCGCGCCCGCAGACCAGTCCACATGCGACGACGGCTCATCCACATGCAGCGTCCGCGGCAGCACCTCGTGCCGCAATGCCTGCACCATCTTGATCACACCACCGACACCGGCAGCCGCCACGGTGTGCCCGATATTCGACTTCAACGAACCGATCCGCAGCGGCTCTTCACGGTCCTGTCCGTACGCGGCGATCAGCGCCTGTGCCTCGATGGGATCGCCGAGGGTGGTTCCGGTCCCGTGCGCCTCGACCGCGTCGACATCGACCGGTGTCAGACCGGCATTGGCCAGCGCCTGAGCGATCACGCGTTCCTGCGACGGGCCATTCGGCGCGGTCAGGCCGTTGCTCGCACCGTCCTGGTTCACGGCGCTTCCGCGGATCACGGCCAGCACGTTGTGCCCCAGCCGCTGAGCGTCCGACAACCGCTCCAGCACCAGCACACCGACACCCTCGGCGAAACTCACACCGTCCGCCTCGGACGAGAACGCCTTGCAGCGGCCGTCCGGGGACAGGCCCCGCTGGCGGGAGAAGTCGATGAAGATGTCGGGCTCGGCGGCCACGGTGACGCCGCCGGCGAGCGCCAGCGAGCTGTCTCCCTGACGGAGTGCCTGACAGGCCAGATGCAGCGCGACCAGCGACGACGAACACGCCGTGTCCACCGTCACCGCCGGACCCTCCAGGCCGAACACATACGCCACCCGACCCGAAATGACACTGTGCGACGTACCCGTCAGCCGGAAGCCCTCCAGGTCACCCGAGACCCGATCCGCGTACCCCGACGCACACGCACCCGCGAACACACCCGCGTCCGAGCCCCGCAACGACACCGGATCGATCCCCGCATGCTCCAGCGCCTCCCACGACGCCTCCAGCAACAACCGCTGCTGCGGATCCATCGCCAACGCCTCACGCGGCGACACACCGAAGAACCCGGCGTCGAAATCACCCGCACCGCTGAGGAATCCGCCGAACCGCGTGTACACCGACCCGGGCCGGTCCGGATCCGGGTCGAACAGCTCAGCAAGGTCCCAACCACGGTCGGACGGGAACGCACCGATCGCGTCCCGGCCCGCCTCGACCAGGCGCCACAGTTCCTCGGCCGATCCCGCACCACCGGGATAGCGCGCGCCGATCCCGACGATCGCGATCGGCTCGTCGAGCGCCGCCCGCCGCGAGACCCGCCGTTCGGGGAGCTGCGTCTGCTCGCCCTCGATCCGGGAACGGACCAGTTTGGCCACGGCAGTGACGGTCGGGTGGTCGAAGACGAGGGTCGACGGCAACGACAGGCCGGTGCCCTTCGCCAGCCGGTTCCGGAGCTCCACACCACCCAGCGAGTCGAAGCCGAGTTCGGTGAAGGGCACGTCGGTGCCGATCGCGTCGGTCGCGGCATGTCCCAGTGCCGCTGCCGCGTGTCCTCGGACGAACTCGACGACCAGAGCGTCCCGTTCGTGTGCGTCCGCCGCCATGAGCTTGTGTGCCAGCGCCCCCGCAGCACCCGCACGCCGCTCGGGCACGGGGACGAGCCCGTGCAGGACGGCGGGCAGGAGGCCGGCCCGGGCCTGCAACGAGAGTGCCGCGCGATCCAGGTCGACCGCGGCCATCAGTGGTTCGGTGGCGGCCACCGCGAGATCGAACAGTCGCAGACCGAACTCGTTGTCGACCGGGCGCAACCCCATGCGTTCCAGTCGGGCGAACCCGGTCCGGCCGAGGCCGCCGGTCATGTCGCTGCGCTGGTGCCACGGGCCCCAGGCCACCGACAGGGCCGGCAGACCGGCGCTGTGCCGGTGCCGGGCCAGGGCGTCGAGGGCGCTGTTCGCCGCGGCGTAGTTGCCCTGACCGGGCGACCCCAGCTGTGCCGCAGCGGACGAGAACAGTACGAAGGCCGACAGGTCGCGGTCGAGGGTCAGCTCGTGCAGGTTCAGCGCCGCGTCGACTTTCGCGGCGAGCACCCGGTCCACCTGGTCGGCGGTGAGGGTTTCGATCGTGCCGTCGTCGAGCACACCGGCCGAGTGGATCACGGCGGTGAGGGGGCGGTCGGGCTCGATGGAGCCGACCAGAGCCGCGGCAGCGGCCGGGTCGGCCATGTCACAGGCCGCCACCCGGACCCTGGCACCGCGCTCGGTCAGTCGCGTCACCAGTTCCGTGGCGCCCTCGGCCCGGCCGCCGCGCCGTGAGACGAGCAGGAGGTCGCGTACGCCGTGCGTCTCCACGAGGTGTTCGGCGACCAGCGAACCCAGTCCGCCGAGGCCACCGGTGATGAGCACGGTGCCCGTACCGAACGACGGCTCGGGCTCCGCCGCCGGCGCGGGCGCCCGCCCGAGGCGCTGTACGCGCAGACCGCCCTCGCGGACCGCTACCTGCGGCTCGTCCGCGGCCAGTGCGGCGGCGACCACGTCCGCGGTGACCTCGTCGAGGCAGTCGACCGAGACGATCCTGCCCGGGTGTTCGGACTGTGCGCTGCGCACCAGGCCGCGGATGGCGGCCGCGGCGGGATCCGGGGATTCGCCGGGCAGGCCCGCGCCGTTGCGGGTGACCACCACGAGCGTCGACCGGGCGCAGCGGTCGTCGGCGAGCCAGGTCCGCAGGACGGCGAGCGTCGCATGCACCCGGGCGTGCACCCCGGTCGCGACCGGCCCGGGCTCGGCCGGTTCCTCGCCGACGGTCCACACCACCGCGTCCGGACTGTCCCAGGAGGCGAGAACGGCGTCGAGCTCCGGCTGTCCGTGCTCGATTCCGGGCACGGTCCCGACCGACACCATCCGTGGCGGGTCCGCCGGGGCGGACGACGGCATCTGCTTCCACTGCGGCAGGTGAAGGGCCTGCCGGGAGTCACGCCGGGTCTCGAGGAGCGTGCCGGCGTCGATCGGCCGGGTGCGCAGCGCCTCGACGGTGAGCACCGCTTCGCCCGTCTCGTCGAACGCCGCGATCCGTACCCGGTCGCGGCCCGCGCCGGTGATCCGGGCCCGGACCGCGTCGGCCCCGGGCCGGTACAGCCGCACCCTGGTGAACGAGAACGGCAGCGGCAGCTTGCCTTCCTCCCCCTCGCCGAGCAGGCCGAGGCCGTGCAGGGCGGCGTCGAACAGCGCGGGGTGGATGCCGAACCTGCCCGCCTGTTCGGCGGTCGTGTCGTCCAGGGACACCTCGGTGAAGACCTCGCCGTGGTGCTGCCACACCGACGTGACGCCCTGGAAGGCGCTGCCGTAGCCGAAGCCCAGCCCGGCCAGGCGGTCGTAGAGGGCCTGGCCGTCGAGGTGTTCCGCGTCCTGCGGCGGATCGGCCGGCTCCGGCGCGTCGTCGCCGACGGCCGGTGCGAGCATCCCTTCCGCGTGCAGCACCCAGTCGGCGGGGGCGGCCGTGCGGGAGTACACCGTGAGTACGCGCCGCCCGCGGTCGTCGGGTTCGCCGACGGCGACCTGGACCTGGATGTCGTCCTCGCCGTCGATCACGAGCGGTGCCTGGAAGACGATCTCCTCGACGACGGGGCAGCCGAGCTTCTCCCCCGCGCACAGGGCCATTTCGACCATGGCCGTTCCGGGCACCACGACGGTGCCGAACACCACGTGGTCGGCGAGCCATGGATGGGTCCGGGAGGCGATGCGGCCGGTGAACAACCACTCGTCCCGGCCGGCCAGTTCCGCTGCCGCGCCCAGCAACGGGTGGTCCGGGAAGACCAAGCCGGCGTGGGTGACGTCACCGCCGCCGCCCGGCGCCTCGGGCCGGGTCCAGTAGCGCTGCCGCTGGAACGCGTAGGTCGGCAGATCGACCCTGGTCACCGCGCGGTTGCGGAACCGGGGCTCCCACCGCACCGGCAGACCGGCCGTATAGGCCTGGGCCAGCGCGACGGTGAACTGCTCGGGCCCGCCCTGGTCCCGCCGCAGGGAGCCGACGATGCTCACGCGGTCGGCGAGTCCGGCCGCCTCGGCGGTGGCCGCGAGGGCGACGGTGAGCACCGGGTGGGGGCTGGTCTCGATGAAGCTGGTGAAGCCCGACCGCATCAGCGCCTCGGACGCGGCAGCGAACCGGACCGGTTCACGCAGCGCCCGGTACCAGTAGTCCGCGTTCAGCCGGGAGGTGTCCACGTAGTCCGCGTGCACGGTGGAGAAGAGCGGCACGGTGCCCGGCCGGGGCGTGATCGGTGCGAGGTCGCGCAGCAGGCGGTCACGCAGCCGTTCGACGGCCTTGGAATGGGAGGCGTAGTCGACGGGGATGCGCTTCACCCGCACCCCGTCCTGCCGGCACGCGGCGAGGAACTCGTCCATGGCGTCCAGGTCGCCGGACACCACCGCCTGCACGGGGCCGTTGACCGCCGCGAGCGACAACCGGTCGCCGTACGGTTCCAGTCGCGCCCGGGCGGCCTCCTCGCCGAGGTTCACGAAGGACATCGCCCCGGCGCCGGCGAGTTCCTCGGCGACGGCGAGGCTGCGCAGGGCGACGACCCGGGTCGCGTCCTCGAGGGTGAGCGCGCCGGCGATGTGTGCCGCGGCGATCTCGCCCTGCGAGTGGCCGATGACCACATCGGGTTCGACTCCCTCGGCCTGCCACAGCTTCGCCAGCGAGACCATCACGGCGAACAGCGCCGGCTGGACGACGTCGACCCGGTCCAGTGACGGTGCGTTGTCCGCACCGCGGAGCACCGCGCTCAGAGACCAGTCGACATACCGGCTCAACGCCTCCTCGCACGCCGCCATGGACTCGGCGAACGGGCCTGTGGTCGCCAGCAGTTCGAGTGCCATCCCCTGCCACTGGCTGCCCTGCCCCGGGAAGACGAACGCCACCTTGCGTGACGTCGCACGGCCGGTGACCACACCGTCGGCGGCGGCTGCCGATTCCGGTTCGGCCAGCGCCGCCAGACCGGCGAGCACCCCCTCCCGGTCGTCGGCCACCACTCCGCCACGCCACTCCAGCGCGGTGCGGGTGGTCAGCGACGCGTAAGCGAGGTCGTCCACGCCCAGGCCGGGACGTTGCGCCACCCACTGCCGCAGCTTGGCCGCCTGCGCGCGCAGCCCGGCCTCGGTCCTGGCCGACACCACCACCGGGGTGTTCGGACGCGCCGACGCGGTCGGCTCGTCCGTCGGCGCGATCGGCTCGTCCGTCGGCGCGGTCGGCTCGTCGGCGCCCGTGTCGGCGGACTCTTCGGGGGCTTCCTCCAGGATCAGGTGGGCGTTGGTGCCGCTGGCGCCGAACGACGACACACCTGCCCGCCGCACCCGTTCCCCTGTCGGCCACGGCTCGGCGTCCAGGAGCAGCCGGACCGATCCGTCCGACCAGTCCACGTGCGGGGTGGGGGCGTCCACGTGGAGGGTCGCGGGCAGTACCTCGTGCCGCAGGGCCTGCACCATCTTGATGACGCCACCGACGCCCGCCGCCGCGGACGTGTGCCCGACGTTCGACTTGAGCGAGCCGATGCGCAGCGGGCCCCCGGCCCCGGCCCTGCCGCGGCCGTAGGCGGCGATCAGGGCCTGGGCCTCGATCGGATCGCCGAGCGTGGTTCCGGTGCCGTGCGCCTCGACCGCGTCGATGTCCGCCGGGTTCAGACCGGCGTTAGTGAGCGCCTGCGCGATCACCTTCTCCTGGGAGGGGCCGTTGGGTGCGGTCAGCCGGTTGCTGGCTCCGTCCTGGTTGACCGCGCTGCCGCGGATCACGGCCAGGACGCGGTGCCCGAGGCGGCGCGCGTCGGACAGCCGCTCGACCGCGAGCATGCCCAGGCCCTCGGAGAACCCGGTGCCGTTCGCCGCGGCGGCGAACGCCTTGCACCGCGCGTCCGGTGACAGGGCGCGCTGCCGCCCGAACGCGATCAGGAGGGTCGGGTCGGACATCACCGTGACGCCCCCGACCAGCACCAGTGACGTGTCTCCCTGCCGGAGCGCCTGGCATGCCAGGTGCAACGCCACCAGGGACGACGAGCACGCGGTGTCCACCGATACGGCGGGGCCCTTGAGGCCCAGTGTGTAGGCCACGCGGCCGGACAGGACGCTGGCCGACACACCGAGATAGGTGTGCCCTTCCGATTCGGCCGTCAGCGCGGGGGACCCCACGCGGTGGCCGTAGTCCTGGTGGATGACGCCGGCGAACACACCGGTGTCACTGCCGCGCAGCGACGCCGGGTCGATTCCGGCGTCCTCCAGTGCCTCCCACGAAGCCTCGAGGAACAGGCGTTGCTGCGGGTCCATCGCCGCCGCCTCGCGCGGGCCTATCCCGAAGAATCCGGCGTCGAAGTCACCGGCTCCGTCGAGGAATCCGCCTTCCTTGGTGTAGACGGTGCCCGGCGAGTCGGGGTCGCTGTCGAACAGCTTCTCCAGGTCCCACCCGCGGTCGGGCGGGAACGGCCCGATGGCGTCGGTCCCGGACGCGACCAGGTCCCACAGGTGCGCGGGGGTCTCGACACCACCGGGGTAGCGGCAGCTCATCCCCACGATCGCGAGAGGTTCGCGGGCACGCTCCTCGAACGCGTGGATCTGCTTGTTGGCCGCGCGGAGATCTCCGGTGAGTTTCCTCAGGTACCGGCTGAGCCGTTCCTCGTTGTTCTTGCTGGGGTTGCTCATGCTGGGCCAAACTCCTCGTCGATCAGATCCAAGAGTTCGTCATCGGAGTGGAATGCGAGATCGTCGGAATCGCCACCCGGCCAGGGGGCCAGGTAGGTGCTGAGGCGGTCGTTGACGCCCCGCAGCACGGCGACCGTCTCGTCGTCGCCGCCGGCGTCGGCGATGATCCGCTCCACCAGTGCGTGAAGCCGGTCGATGTCTCCTGGGACGGCGGACTTCGTTTCCGCGGGTGCGGTGACGGTGGTCCGGGCCAGCAGGTATCCGGCCATGTCGTTCACCGTCGGGTAGTCGAACACCAGCGTCGAGGGCAGCGACAGCCCCGTCACCTTGGCCAGGCGGTTGCGGAACTCGACCCCGCCGAGGGAGTCGAAGCCCAGCACGTCGAAGCCGCGGTCGGGGTCGATGTCGTCGACCGACCCGAAACCGAGAACGGTCGCTGCCTGTTCCCGCACCAGGTCGACGACGACGTGGAGTCGCTTCTCGTCGGGTACGCCGTGCAGTCGTTCGCCCAGCGAGACCGAACGGTTCGACACCGTCACCGACGCCTGCTGCCGCGCGCGGACGAACCCGCGCAGCACCGCCGGCACCGCACCGGTCTGCGCTTCCAGACGCAGGTCGTCCGGGTCGAACCGCAGCAGTGCCGGCGCCGGCTCCCGCACGGGCACGGACAGCGCCTGGTCGAACAACCGCAGACCGTCAGCGCTGTCCAGCGGGTGCAGACCGAGCCGGGCCAGCCGCGCCACGGCGGTCCGGTCGAGGCCTCCGGTCATGCCGGCGTCCTGCTGCCAAGGGCCCCAGGCCAGGGACACGGCAGGCAGCCCTTCGGCGCGGCGGCGCACCGCCAGGGCGTCCAGGAAACCGTTGGCGGCGGCGTAGTTGGCCTGGCCGGCCGAGCCGATCAGGCCCGCTACCGAGGAGAAGAGCACGAACGCCGACAGCTCCGCCTCGCGGGTCAGTTCGTGCAACGACCACGCGGCATCGGCCTTCGGCGCGAACACCCGTTCCATCTGGTCGGCGGTCAGGGTGTGCACGGTGCCGTCGTCGAGTACCCCCGCGGTGTGGATCACGCCGGTCAGCGGCTGGTCGGCGGGCAGCGTGCGCAACAGCTCGCGCAGCGCGTCCCGGTCGGTGACATCGCACGCGGCGACCCGGGCCTCTGCACCGGCTCCGGCCAGCTCGGCCACGAGTTCGGCCGCGCCTTCGGCTCGCTCACCGCGCCGGGACACCAGCAGCAACCGGCGTACGCCGTGCTCGTCGACGAGATGGCGGGCCAGAAGTGCTCCCAGCCCACCGGTCCCGCCGGTGATCAGCACGGTCCCGGTCCCGAACGACACCGGAGCGGCAGCCGGGGCGGACACGGCTTCGAGGCGGGGCACCAGCACGCTGTCGCCGCGCAGGGCCACCTGGGGTTCACCGGTCGCCAGCACGGCCCGTACCGAGTCGCCCGAGACGTCCGTACCGCCGGAGCCGGCGCGGTCGAGCAGCACGATCCGGCCCGGGTACTCGGTCTGAGCGCTGCGGACGAGCCCCCAGACCGCCGCCCCTGCCAGGTCCGGTACCTCACCTGGCAAGGTCGCCGACGCACCCGAGGTGACCACGACCAGCCGTGACCCAGCGAACCGGTCGTCGGCCAGCCAGCGCCGCACCGTGTGCAGGGCCGCGACGACCAGCTCACGAGTGGTCGCCGGATCGTCGTGCGGGACGGCGGCCGCCTCCCAGACGACGGCGTCCGGCGCGGTGGGCGCCGCGGCGAGCGCCACCGGATCCGGGTAGCGGTCCGCGATCCCCGGCACCCCGACAGTGCCGAGCGAGGCCAAGGTCACCGCCGCCGGATGCTCGGCCGGGGCGGTGGCCTCGGTCCAGCGCAGTCCGTACGCCTCCGCCCGGGCTCCCGGCAGCGCGGCGCGGAACTGCTGGACGTCGTAGGAGCGCATGACCACTTCGTCGATGGTCACCACCGGGTTGCCGTCCTGGTCGACGGCCACTACGCCGATCGCCTCACTGCTGCGCCGCACGGCCATCACCCGCAGCGACGTCACCTCGGCGGTGCCGTGGAAGCGTGTGCCGCCCCAGCGGAACAGCAGCTTGCCCTCGGCCGCGTTGCCCGGGTGCTCCGGCCAGATCAGACAGGCGAGCCCCGCGTGCATCACCATGTCGAACAGCGCCGGGTGCAGGTGGAACCGCTCGGCCGGGGTGTCCGGGTTGAGGGTCACCTCGGAGAACACCGTGTCTCCGCTGCGCCAGGCGGCGTCGACACCGATGAACGACGCTCCGTACTCCAGCCCGGCGGCACGCGCCACCTGGGCCGGGATCCAGCCGGTGTCGACCGGTTCGGCCGCGATCGGCGGCCACGGCTCGGCGCGCATCGCGTCCACGAGCCCCGTGTCGGCGGGCTGCCCGCCGCTCAGTATTCCGCTGGCGTTGCGGCTCCACTCGCCGACAACGCCTTCGACCGCGCGACGGTAGTGGAACGTGAACGGCCGGCGCCCGGAGGCATCCGGTTCCTGGACCAGGACCTGCAGTTCCACCTCGCCGTCCTCCGGCGGGAGGATCGGCGTTTCGAGGGTGAGTTCGTCCACGCCGGGGCTGCCGATCCGGTGTCCGGCCACCAGCAGCATCTCCATCAGCGCCGCACTCGGGACCAGCACCACGCCGTAGGTGGTGTGGTCGGCGATCCACGGGTGAGTTCGCAGCGAGAACCGGCCGGTGAACAGCCATTCGTCACGGTCGGCCACCCGGACCACGCCGGTGAGCAGCGAGTGGTCCGACGCGGCCTGGCCCTGCCCCGCCGGGCGGGGCTGCAACCAGTACCGCTGGTGCTGGAAGGCGTAGGTGGGCAACGCCACGGGCCTGCGCCCCTCGATCAACGGCGCCCAGTCGACGGCCACTCCAGCGGTGTGTGCGTGGGCGAGCAGGGTCACGAACTGTTCGGCCTCGTCGTGGTCGCGACGTGCCGCGGCGGCCACCAGCGACCTGGCTTCGATGTCCTCGGGCAGGCACTGGCGGGTCATCGCTGCCAGAACCGCGTCCGGGCCGACCTCCAGGAAGCGACGCACGCCGGAGGTGATGAGCGTTTGGATGCCGGGTGCGAAACGAACCGCCGTGCGGACCTGACGCACCCAGTACGACGGGTCCAGCACCTCCTGATCGGCCATTTCGCCGGAGACGTTGGACACCAGGGGGATCGCCGGCTCGTGATACGTCACCTCGCGGGCAACTGCGGCGTAGTCCTCCAGCATCGGATCCATGCGTGCCGAGTGGAACGCGTGACTCACCCGCAGACGGGATGTCTTCCGACCCGCCTGCATGCACTCACGCTCAACTTCGGCAACGGCGTCTTCGTCGCCCGAGACCACGACGGATCCGGGCGCGTTCACCGCCGCGATCGACACACGATCATGGGTGACTTCACTCTCGGACGCGGCGATGGCCAGCATCGCCCCACCCTCGGGAAGAGCACCCATCAACCGGCCCCGGGCCGCCACCAGACGGCAGGCATCCTCCAACGACCACACACCCGCGACATGCGCCGCCACGAGTTCACCGATGGAATGCCCGATCAGCGCATCCGGCTTCACTCCGAAGGACTCCAGCAGCCGGAACAACGCCACCTCGAACGCGAACAACGCCGGCTGCGTGAACTCCGTCCGATCCAGCACCCCATCACCGCCGCCGAACATGACGTCCTTCAGCGAACGGCCCAGCAGCTTGTCGAACTGGGCACAGATCTCGTCCAGCGCAGTCGCGAACACCGGGAACGCCTTGTACAACCCTGCGCCCATACCGGTCCGTTGTGCACCCTGACCGGTGAACAGCAACGCCGTCTTGCCCGAGCCCACCACACCCGACCCGGTCACAGCACTCAAGCGCTCGAGCAGCTCATCGCGGTCACGGCCCACGGCCGCGCCACGCCACTCCAACTGCGCCCGCGACGCCACCAACGAAGCGGCAACATCAGCCAGGTTCACATCCGGCCGCTCCAGCAGCCACTCCCGCAACCGCTCCGCCTGCGCCCGCAGACCCCCCTCACTCCTGGCCGACACCAACAACGCAACCGGAGCGGTTGGAGCAGGGGCGTCGTCCGCCGGCCGCGCGACAGGAGCCTCCTCCAGAATCACATGCGCGTTGGTGCCGCTGACACCGAACGACGACACACCCGCCCGCCGCACTCGATCGGTCACCGGCCACGCCTCGGACTCGGTCAGCAACCGCACCGAACCCGCAGACCAGTCCACATGCGACGACGGCTCATCCACATGCAACGTCCGCGGCAGCACCTCGTGCCGCAACGCCTGCACCATCTTGATCACACCACCGACACCGGCAGCCGCCACAGTGTGCCCGATATTCGACTTCAACGAACCGATCCGCAGCGGCTCTTCCCGGTCCTGTCCGTACGCGGCGATCAGCGCCTGTGCCTCGATGGGATCGCCGAGGGTGGTGCCGGTCCCGTGCGCCTCGACCGCGTCGACATCGACCGGGGTCAGACCGGCGTTGGCCAGCGCCTGCGCGATCACGCGTTCCTGCGAGGGGCCGTTGGGGGCGGTCAGGCCGTTGCTCGCACCGTCCTGGTTCACGGCACTTCCGCGGATCACGGCCAGCACGTTGTGCCCAAGCCGCCGCGCCTCCGACAACCGCTCCAGCACCAGCACACCGACACCCTCGGCGAAACTCACACCGTCCGCCTCGGACGAGAACGCCTTGCAGCGGCCGTCCGGGGACAGGCCCCGCTGGCGGGCGAAGTCCACGTACAGGTACGGAGTCGCGGCCACGGTGACTCCGCCGGCCAGTGCGAGGGACGTCTCGCCCTGGCGGAGGGCCTGGCACGCCACGTGCAGTGCCACCAGCGACGACGAACAGGCCGTGTCGATCGTCATCGTCGGGCCTTCCAGGCCGAACACGTACGACACACGTCCGGAGACCACGCTGTGCGTGGTGCCGGTCAGCCGGAAGCCCTCCAGGTCGCCCGACACCTGGTCGACATAGCCGGAGGCACAGGCACCGGCGAACACACCGGTGTCACTGCCCCGCAGCGACGAGGGGTCGATCCCGGCGTACTCCAGGGCCTCCCACGACGCCTCCAGCAACAGCCGCTGCTGGGGATCCATCGCCAGCGCCTCACGCGGTGAGATGCCGAAGAACCCGGCGTCGAAGTCGGCGACACCGTTGAGGAATCCGCCGCCTCGGCTGTAGACGGTGCCGGGCTTGTCCGGATCCGGGTCGATCAGCCTG
>NZ_JBHUQX010000129.1:0-21739 GCF_042674225.1 Streptomyces sp. NPDC056948 | reverse complement strand
GGGCGGGCCGCGTCATTCTCCGCCCGCCGAGAACGGGCGTTGTCCACAGCCCCCGCCGCCCGGCCGCGCAGCGTCGTACGCTGGAGACCCCCCGGCCCGCGGCGCGTGTCGGGCCCGTCGTGTTGCCCACCCCTGGACGGAAAAGACCCGTATGAGCCTGCACGGTCTGCTCGACGCCGTAGTCAGAGACGCCGCCCTCGCGGAAGCGATCAGCGCGGCCGCAGACGGCAACCGCATGCACGTCGACCTGGTCGGCCCCCCTGCCGCCCGCCCCTTCGCGGTCGCCGCCCTGGCCCGGGACACGGGCCGCCCGGTGCTGGCGGTGACGGCGACGGGCCGCGAGGCCGAGGACCTGGCCGCGGCCCTGCGCTCCCTCCTGCCGCAGGCGGGAGTGGTGGAGTACCCCTCCTGGGAGACCCTCCCGCACGAGCGGCTCAGCCCCCGCAGCGACACCGTCGGCCGCCGCCTGGCCGTGCTGCGCCGCCTGGCCCACCCCCGCCCCGACGACCCCGAGACCGGCCCGGTCTCCGTCGTCGTGGCGCCCGTCAGGTCCGTGCTCCAGCCGCAGGTCAAGGGCCTCGGCGACCTGGAGCCGGTCTCCCTGAAGCCGGGGCAGACCGTCGACCTCGAGGAGATCGTCCAGGCCCTCGCGGCCGCCGCGTACGCGCGCGTGGAGCTGGTCGAGAAGCGCGGCGAGTTCGCCGTGCGCGGCGGCATCCTCGATGTGTTCCCGCCCACCGAGGAACACCCCCTGCGCATCGAGTTCTGGGGCGACGACGTAGAGGAGATCCGCTACTTCAAGGTCGCCGACCAGCGCTCTCTCGAAGTCGCCGAGCACGGCCTGTGGGCGCCGCCGTGCCGCGAACTGCTGCTCACCGAGGATGTCCGCGCGCGTGCGCGTGCCCTGGCCGAACAGCACCCCGAGCTCGGTGAACTGCTCGGCAAGATCGCCGAGGGGATCGCGGTCGAGGGCATGGAGTCCCTCGCTCCGGTCCTGGTCGACGACATGGAGCTGCTGCTCGACGTGCTGCCCAAGGGCGCCATGGCCGTCGTGTGCGATCCGGAGCGGGTCCGCACGCGCGCGTCGGACCTGGTGGCCACCTCGCAGGAGTTCCTGCAGGCCTCCTGGGCGGCCACCGCCGGTGGCGGCGAGGCGCCCATCGACGTCGACGCGGCCTCCCTGTGGTCCATCGCGGACGTCCGGGAGCGGGCCCGCGAGCTGGACATGATGTGGTGGTCGGTGTCGCCGTTCGCCGCGGACGAGGAGCTCACGGAAAGCTTTGCCGCTGACGCGGCGGGGGACACCCTCAAGCTCGGCATGCACGCCCCGGAGACCTACCGCGGGGACACCGCCAAGGCCCTCGCCGACACCAAGGGCTGGCTCGCCGACGGCTGGCGCACGGTGTTCGTCACCGAGGGGCACGGCCCGGCGGCCCGTACGGTCGAAGTGCTGGGCGGCGAGGGCATCGCGGCCCGCCTCGACGCCGACCTCGCCGAGATCTCCCCGTCCCTCGTGCACGTGGCGTGCGGCTCGATCGAGCACGGCTTCGTCGACACGGCCCTCGGACTCGCGGTGCTCACCGAGACCGATCTGACCGGCCAGAGGGCCGCGGGCCGCGACGGCGCCCGGATGCCGGCCCGCCGCCGCAAGACCATCGACCCGCTCACCCTGGAGCCGGGCGACTACATCGTCCACGAGCAGCACGGCGTGGGCCGCTACATCGAGATGGTGCAGCGCACCGTGCAGGGCGCGACCCGCGAGTACCTGGTCGTCGAGTACGCGCCCGCCAAGCGCGGCCAGCCCGGCGACCGGCTCTACATCCCCACCGACCAGCTCGAGCAGATCACCAAGTACGTCGGCGGCGAGGCCCCCACCCTGCACCGCCTGGGCGGCGCCGACTGGACGAAGACGAAGGCCCGCGCGAAGAAGGCCGTCAAGGAGATCGCCGCCGACCTCATCAAGCTCTACAGCGCGCGCATGGCGGCCCCCGGGCACGCGTTCGGGACGGACACCCCCTGGCAGCGCGAGCTGGAGGACGCCTTCCCCTACGCGGAGACGCCCGACCAGCTCACCACCATCGCCGAGGTCAAGGACGACATGGAGAAGACGGTCCCGATGGACCGGCTGATCTGCGGCGACGTCGGCTACGGCAAGACCGAGATCGCGGTCCGGGCCGCCTTCAAGGCCGTCCAGGACGGCAAGCAGGTGGCCGTCCTGGTGCCCACGACCCTGCTGGTGCAGCAGCACTTCGGGACGTTCAGCGAGCGGTACGCGCAGTTCCCGGTGAGCGTGAAGGCACTCTCCCGCTTCCAGAGCGACACCGAGGCCAAGGCGGTCCTGGAGGGCCTGCGCGAGGGCTCGGTGGACATCGTCATCGGCACGCACCGGCTGTTCTCGTCGGAGACGAAGTTCAAGGACCTGGGCCTGGTCATCGTCGACGAGGAGCAGCGCTTCGGCGTCGAGCACAAGGAGCAGCTCAAGAAGCTCCGGGCGAACGTCGACGTCCTGACGATGTCCGCGACCCCGATCCCCAGGACCCTGGAGATGGCGGTCACCGGCATCCGGGAGATGTCGACGATCACCACCCCGCCCGAGGAGCGGCACCCGGTGCTGACCTTCGTAGGCCCCTACGAGGAGCGGCAGATCGGCGCGGCCATCCGCCGTGAACTGCTGCGCGAGGGCCAGGTCTTCTACATCCACAACCGGGTCGAGTCCATCGACCGGGCCGCGGCGCGGCTGCGCGAGATCGTCCCCGAGGCGCGCATCGCCACCGCCCACGGCCAGATGTCCGAGTCGGCACTGGAGCAGGTCGTCGTCGACTTCTGGGAGAAGAAGTTCGACGTGCTGGTGTCCACGACGATCGTGGAGTCCGGCATCGACATCTCCAACGCGAACACGCTCATCGTGGAGCGCGGCGACAACTTCGGGCTCTCGCAGCTTCACCAGTTGCGCGGCCGGGTGGGCCGGGGCCGCGAGCGCGGGTACGCGTACTTCCTCTACCCGCCGGAGAAGCCGCTGACCGAGACCGCGCACGAGCGGCTCGCGACCATCGCGCAGCACACGGAGATGGGCGCCGGCATGTACGTGGCGATGAAGGACCTGGAGATCCGCGGCGCGGGCAACCTCCTCGGCGGCGAGCAGTCCGGCCACATCGCGGGCGTCGGCTTCGACCTGTACGTACGGATGGTGGGCGAGGCCGTCGCGGACTACCGGCGCCAGTTGGAGACCGGCGAGATCGAGGAGGAGCCGCCGCTCGAGGTCAAGATCGAGCTGCCCGTCGACGCGCACGTCCCGCACGACTACGCGCCGGGCGAGCGGCTCCGTCTCCAGGCGTACCGCGCCATCGCCTCCGCCAACACGGAGGAGGACGTCAAGGCCGTCCGCGAGGAACTCGTCGACCGCTACGGCAAGCTGCCCGAACCGGTGGAGAACCTGCTGCTCGTCGCCGGTCTGCGGATGCTCGCGCGCGCGTGCGGGGTCGGCGAGATCGTGCTGCAGGGCACCAACATCCGCTTCGCCCCTGTGGAGTTGCGCGAATCGCAGGAACTGCGGCTCAAGCGGCTGTATCCCGGCACGGTCATCAAGCCGGCGGTGCACCAGGTGCTGGTGCCGCGCCCGAAGACCGCGAAGGTCGGCGGAAAGCCGCTGGTCGGGCGGGAGCTGCTGGCGTGGGTCGGGGAGTTCCTGACGTCGGTGCTGGGGTCCTGACGCCCCGCGTGTGAAGGACCGCCGCCAGCCGGTCGCGCACCGCCACCTGCGCGGCGATGCGCGCGTCCAGCACGGCGAGGCGCTCGGCGGCGGTCCGGACGGCCCGGTCGGAGGCGGGCCCGGCCATGACATCGCCGTCCAGGCACGGCAGGAACACCCGTACGTCGTCGAGCGTCAGCCCTACGTCGAGCAGGTTCCGGATGTTGCGGACGCGGACCGCCGCGGCGGCGTCGTACAGGCGGTAGCCGTTCGCGGCGCGTTCGGAGGTGATGAGCCCCGCCTGCTCGTAGTGGCGCAGGGCGCGCGGCGTCGTGCCGCTCGCCTCGGCGAGTTCGCCGATCCGCATACGGTGTCCGGCCATGCGCGTCAGTCTCATGTGACGAGCGCGCCGCCGTCCACCGGAAGCACCACGCCGGTGATGAACGAGGCCTGCGGCGAGGCCAGTCGGGCGATCGCCCACGCCACCTCCGCGGGGCGGCCGACCCGGCCGAGCGGCGTGTGGCCGAGCTGCCACGCGCGGATCGCGGCGCGCTGCTCGGGGGTGTGACCGGCGTGGTCGCCGATCGGTGTGTCGATCGCGCCCGGGGCAACGGCGGCGACCCGGACCCCCAGCGGGGCGAGCTCCACCGCCCAGCTGCGCGTCAGCACATCCAGGGCCGCCTTCCCGGCCGCGTACAGGGAGTTGCCGGGCCAGCCGCGCTGTCCCACCGCTGTCGTCACGTTCACGATCACACCGCGGCTGTCCTCCAGCGCCGGGAGCGCGGCCTGGGTGAGCAGGACGGGGGCGAGGAGATTCGTCGCGAGCTGGGGCTCGACGGCGGCACGCGTGTACGTGCGCAGGGACTGCGTGTTGACGATGCCCGCGTTGTTCACCAGCACGTCGATACGGCCGTGCCGGTCGAGCGCCGTACGGACGATGCTCTCCGGGCCGTCGTCGGCCGTGATGTCGGCGGCGAGCGTGCTGATGCGGGACGGGTCGTGGGCGGCGGTCTCGGCGAGGGGTGCCGCACGGCGGCCCACCGCCACGACCTGCGCGCCCTCGTCGGCGAACGCGTGGGCGGTGGCCCGGCCTATGCCGGTGCCGGCGCCGGTGACGAGCACGGTTCGCGAGGTCTTCGGATCGGAGGGTGCCGAGGTCTGCGGATCGGGGTATGCCATGCGGGGATCGTCCGACCCTGACGCCGGTGTCAAGGTCAAGCGCCGCGTGGAGAACCGCACTCGGAACGTCGGAAGCCGCCCGCGGGAGGTGCGTACGCGTCTCCCCGGACGGCCTCTGAGGGAGGAGAGGCCTTATCGCTGGTCGGGCCGGTCGCGGTCCTGGTCCATGCCGAGCGAGCCTTCCACCCGCTGCTGCCCGGAGTCGACCTGGTCCTCGTACTTGCCGCCGGTCCTCTCGTTGGCCTTCTGTTCCGCGGTGTCGGAGCCTTGCTTGCCCTTGTGCCGCGCCTGGCTCTTGAACTTGTCGAAGATGCCCATGCAGAACTCCTTCAGGAGGTGATTCAGGACCGACGATACGCGCGACATGCGATGTATGCCCGTTTAGGCCTGATGTGGTCTGGACCTCTCCCTCGCTACCGTGGGACCAGGCACGGACAAGCAGGGGAGGGGCGCACGGTGACGCGTCTGAGGGGCGGGGCGGCACTGGCTGTCGCGATGGTGTTCGCCGGTTCCGCGCTGGCCGGCTGTGAGGGCCTGGCCCCGCCCGCGGACGGCGGCGGACCCTCCGGTTCCGGTGTCCCGGCCGGCGGCGACGGACGGGCGGTGAACCCGCTGGACAACCCGGACGGCACCGAGCCGGGGCTGGCGGCGATCACGACCACCGAGGACAGGGCGAGGGCACGCGCCTTGATCGAGAAGGTGGTGACGAAGGGGCGCGGTCCCAGGACGGGATACGAACGGGACGAGTTCGGCTACGCCTGGAAGGACTCGGCGCCGCGCGACGTTCCCTTCTCGCACAACGGCTGCGACTCGCGGAACGATCTCTTGAAGCGCGACGGGCAGGACCTGCGTTTCCGGTCCGGCTCGGACTGCGTCGTCATGGCACTGACGCTGCACGACCCGTACACCGGGAAGGTCATCGAGTGGACCAAGTCCCGTGCGACGAAGGTCCAGATCGACCACGTCATGCCGCTGTCGTACGACTGGCAGATGGGCGCTTCGCGCTGGTCGAAGGAGAAGCGGGAGTCCATCGCCAACGACCCGCTCAACCTCGTCCCGGTGGACGGCCCGACCAACAGCTCGAAGGGCGACTCCGGCCCGGCGTCCTGGCTGCCGCCGAACAAGACGATCCGCTGCTCCTACTCGGTGCGCTTCGCCCAGGTGTCGCAGAAGTACGACCTGCCCGTGACGGCGGCCGACAAGGAGATGATGCTGCGGCAGTGCGGGGGGTGAAGGGTTAGCGTCCTTCGTCATGACGGTCGATTCGCTCGGCGCATTGCGGACCGAGCTCCGGGACAGGGCGGAGCCCGGGGTCAGAGTGCAGCAACTGCGGGTGCTCCGTCCCCCCGAGGACGACGAACTGCTCGGCGTGCGCGTGCCCGTGCTGCGCGGGCTGGCCCGGGCCCACCGGGACCTGGCGCTGGAGGACGTGGAGGTGCTGCTGCGCAGCCGCGTCCACGAGGAGCGGCTCGCCGGACTCCTCGTCCTGGCCGAGCGGATGCGGACGGCGCGCGGGGCGGAGCGTGCGGTGCTGGTCGACTTCTACCTGGCGCGCACCGGCTGTGTGGACAACTGGGACCTGGTGGACGCTTCCGCGCATGTCGTGCTCGGGCCGTGGCTGGTGGACGGGCCGGCGGACGCCCCGGAGATCCTGGACCGGCTCGCCGCGTCGGCGTGGCTGTGGGACCGCAGGATCGCCGTGGTCGCCACGCTGGCGTTGATCCGCGAGGGGCGCTTCGAGCCGACGCTCCGCCTGGTGCGCGGGTTGTGCCGGGATCCGGAACCGCTGATCCACAAGGCGCTCGGCTGGATGCTGCGCGAGATCGGCCGCCGGGACGCGCCCCGGTTGGTGGCGTTCCTCGAACGCCATCAGGCCGAACTGCCGCGCGTCACCGTGCGGTACGCGACCGAGCTGCTCCCGGCGGCCGAGCGGGCGCGCTTCGTGCGCACGCGATAGCGCGTACGACAGAGATACGACAAAGAGGGGGAGCGAAGGATGCCGACCGGACTCATAGCCCTGGCCCTCGGCGGCTTCGGCATCGGACTCACCGAGTTCCTGATCGCCGGCCTGCTGCCGCAGGTGGCGTCGAGCTTCGAGGTGTCCGAGGCGGCTGCCGGGTGGCTGATCTCCGGGTACGCCTTGAGTGTCGCGGTCGGAGCGATCGCGCTGACCGCGGCGACGGCACGGCTGCCCCGGAAGCCGGTCCTGGTCGGCCTGGTCGCGCTGTTCGTCATCGGCAACCTGCTCTCCGCCGTCGCGCCGGACTATCAGGTGATGCTGCTCGGGCGGATCGTGGCGGCGCTCTGCCACGGCTCGTTCTTCGGGATCGGCTCGCTGGTCGCGCGGAGTCTGGTCGCACCGGAGAAGAAGTCCCGGGCCGTGGCGGTCATGTTCGCCGGGCTGACGGTCGCGAACGTGCTGGGCGTGCCGTTCGGCGCGCTGGTCGGTGAACGCTGGGGCTGGCGGGCGGCGTTCTGGGCGGTCACCGCGATCGGCGTGCTCGCACTGGCGGGAATCGCCGCGCTCGTCCCCGGCCGGGCGGGGGAGCACGGGTCGGCACCGCCCAGCGGCCTGCGGGACCAGCTCCGGGCCTTCCGGTCCGCGCAGGTCTGGCTGACCCTGGCGGCCACCGCGCTGAGCTACGGCGGCATGTTCGGCGCGTTCAGCTACATCGCCTACACGTTCACCGAGGTCAGCGGCTTCGCCCCGGCGGATGTCGCCTGGCTGCTGATGGTGTACGGCGTCGGCCTGGTCGTCGGAAACCTGGTCGGCGGACGCGCGGCCGACCACGACCGGGACCGTGCCCTGGTCCTGGCCCTGCTCGGACTCACCCTCACCCTGGCCCTGTTCGGACTGCTGGCCGGCAGCGCCGCCGCGTCCGTCGTCCTGGTGTTCCTGATGGGGGTGACCGGGTTCGCCAGTGTGCCCGGCATGATCACCCGCGTCACCGACGTCGCCCACGGGGCGGCACTGGCCGCCAGTGCCAACGTGTCCGCGTCCAACATCGGCAACGCCCTCGGCGCCTGGCTCGGCGGCCTGGCCATCTCCGCGGGCCTCGGCTACACCGCGCCGCTCTACGTCGGCGCCGGGATCGCCCTGACCTCCGTCGTCGTCATGGCGGTCGCCGCACGCCGGGCCAGGTCGCCCCGGCCGGCGGACCGGGTCCCCAGCCGGTAATTCGATTCCGGGGGTGCGCCCGCTCGCCTAGCGTGACCGCATGCAGCCGAAGATGCCGAAGACATCGAGCCTCGCCGACCGCCCGGACATGCTGGAGCGGGTCGCCGGAATGGCGGACAGCTGGCCGGAGTTCGTGATCCAGGACCTCGTGGGCGCCGCGCACTTCCCGCGGATCGCCGCCGAACTCCCCGAATACGTCCTGTTCGCCGAGGACGAGCAGGGCGAGGTCGTCGCGAACGCCTACAGCGTGCCCTTCGCTCTCGGCACCAGGGGCGGCACACTGCCGGCCAACGGCTGGGACACGGTCCTCATATGGGCCTTCTCCGACCTGCGTCGCGGGGTCCGCCCCGACACGGTCAGTGCGATCTCGATATCCGTCGCCCCGCACGCCCAGGGCCGCGGCCTGTCCGGGCTGATGCTCTCGGCCCTGCGCGACAACGCCCGGGCCCGCGGCTTCCGCGAGGTCGTCGCCCCGGTCCGCCCCAACGCCAAGCACCTGGAACCGCACACCCCCATCGAGGAGTACGCCCACCGCGTACGCCCCGACGGCCTGCCCCAGGACCCGTGGCTGCGCGTCCACGCCCGGGCCGGAGCCACCATCGACTCCGTCGCACCCGCGTCCATGACGGTGGCCGCCGCACTGGCGCACTGGCGCCGCTGGACGGGACTGCCCTTCGACACCGAGGGCGACATCGAGGTGCCCGGCGGCCTGGTGCCGGTGCGCTGCGAGCCCGCGCGCGGGTACGCGGTGTACGTCGAGCCCAACGTGTGGATGCGGCACGCCCTGTGAGCGCCGGGCTGCGGGTGTGACCGGCGCGAAGTGATCAGCACGACAACGGTTCGGTACAACCCGTGACGGGTTGTCCGTGTCGGGCTATACGCTCGGACTCCCCACCGGGCACTGTCACTCGCACACCCGTCCCCATCGGCTACACCGGTCCAGGAGCAGTCATGTACGGCCACGGCGCGGCACCGCCTCCCCGCAGCGCGGCAACGGTCATCTCCCTGCGCGTGCTGTTCGCCGCTGCCGGTTTCCTCACCTGCGGCGTGCTGGCCTGCGTACCGCTGTTCCGGGTGGCCGTCCTGCGCGGACGGGGCCTCCACTGGGCCCTGGCCTGGGTGAGTCTGCCCCTGTCCATCGCGTGCTTCGCGGTGATCGGCGTACTGCCGGAGGGCGATTACCGGACCGACATCGCGCTGGCCATGATGTTGCTGCTCGGCCTGGGCGCCTCCATCTACTTCCTGATCGTGGACATCGGCCACCACAGCGAGCCGCGGCAGTTCGCCGGCTACCCGTCGCCCCACGCGCAGACCGCGGCGCACACCCCGTACGGCTATCCGCACCCCGCGCCGCCCTACGCCCCCACGTCCACACCGGTCCCGCAGCAGCCGCCGCACACACCCGTCGCCGGCGACGCCCCGCCCCCCGGCCCCGTACCGCCGCCGCAGCGCCCCGCCCCCGCCCGCATCGACCAGGTACGCGCCGAACTCGACGAACTCAGCGACTACCTGCGCCGGCACGAAGGCGAAGGCCACCGGGACGGCACCCCCGAGGGCGGCAGGTGAGCGCGGCGGCAGGACGTGTCGTCGCCGGCCGCTACGAGCTGTCCACGATCCTCGGCCAGGGCGGCATGGGCCAGGTCTGGACGGCGTACGACCAGCGGCTCGACCGGCGCGTGGCGGTGAAGCTGCTGCGCCCCGACAAGGTGGCCGGGCAGGACGCGGAGGAACTGCGCCGCCGCTTCGTGCGCGAGTGCCGGGTGACCGCGCAGGTCGACCACCCGGGCCTGGTCACGGTGCACGACGCGGGCAGTGAGGGCGAGGAGCTGTTCCTCGTCATGCAGTACATCGACGGCGCCGACCTCGCCGGCCATCTCGCCGAGCACGACCCGTACCCCTGGCAGTGGGCGGTGGCGGTCGCCGCGCAACTGTGCGCCGTGCTCAGCGCCGTGCACGCCGTGCCGATCGTCCACCGCGACCTCAAGCCGCGCAACGTGATGGTGAAGCAGGACGGCACGGTCACCGTCCTCGACCTCGGCGTCGCCTCCGTCATGGACGCCGACACCACCCGCCTCACCCACACCGGCACCCCCATAGGCTCGCCCGCCTACATGGCCCCCGAGCAGGCGATGGGCGGCGCCGTCGGCCCGTACACCGACCTGTACGCACTCGGCGTGGTCCTGCACGAACTGCTCAGCGGCGACGTCCCCTTCTCCGGCTCCACCGCACTCGGCGTACTGCACCGGCACCTGTACGAGCCCCCGCTGCCCGTGCGCCGCGTCCGCCCCGAGGTCCCCGAGGCCCTGGAGGCCCTCGTCCTGCGCCTCCTCGCCAAGGACCCGCAGCACCGGCCCGCCTCCGCGCAGGAGGTGTACGAGCATCTGGAGCTCCTCCTGCCCGCGCGCGGGACGCACACCGGAGCGCCTCTCGACCCCACCCGCCCGTTCCTGCGTCCGCACGCCCCCTGGCCGGACCGTGCGCGCACCCCGGCGCCCCAGCCCGCGCCCGCCACGCCCGTCACCGAGACGCCGGGCAAGACGGACATCGCCCGCGCCGTCGACGAGGTCAAACGGCTCCTCGGCGAGGGCCGCATCACCCAGGCCGTCGACATCCTCGGCTCGACCCTGCCCGCCGCCGCCGAACAGCACGGCGAGCACTCCCCGGTCGTACGCACCCTGCGCAAGCAGTACGCGGCCACGCTCCTGGACGACGGCCAGTACCGGCGCGCCCTGCCCGAGCTGCGCCGCCTCGCCGACGAACGCGCCGCCGAGGCCGGCCAGGCCGACCCGCAGTCCCTGCGCTTCCGCTACGAGGCCGCCCAGTGCCTGGAACAGCTCGGCGAACCGGCCGCCGCGCTCGCCGAGTACCGGGCGGTGCTGCCCTACTACGAGAACCAGTACGTCGCCGCCGGCGGCCCCGAACTCGCGCACGACGTCCGCCGCCGTATCGGCCATCTCCTGCTCGCCCTCGGCGACCGCGGCGCCGCCCACGACACCCTCGCCCGGCTGCTGCACGACGTGGAGCGCACCCACGGCTCCGGCCACCCGCTGGGCGCGGAGATCCGCCGGACACTGCAGTGGCTGGGGCAGGTCCGCGGCTAGAGCCCGGCTCGGGGCGGCGCGGCGGTGCCGGAAGTCCTGGTGAATCGTTGGTCGAATGGGTTGGCCAGAGCTCGCCCACTGCCTAACATCGATCAACGCAAGACCTTGTGCACCGTCGCACAATCTCCTCGGGAGGTTTCCTTGCACCGCCGCCGTCGCACCGCGCTCGTCCTCACCGCCGCGATCGCCGCAGCGGCGCCCCTCCTCACCGCCTGCGGAAACGACGCGCATCCCGGCGCCGCGGCCGTGGTCGGCGGGCAGCGGATCACCGTCTCCCAGTTGGAGGAGAGGGTCGGCGAGGTACGCGCGGCCCAGCGTGCGACCGTGCGGGACGACGCCCAGTACCAGCAGGCCATCGCCCGGACCGGCACCCTCACCCGCGACACCCTGCACACCATGATCCTCGACCGGGTGCTGCACCGCGCCGCCGAGGACGCCGGTGTGAGCGTCACCCGCAGGGAGATCCAGGAGATGCGGTCCGGCCTGGAGGAGCAGGCCGGCGGCGCCGAGGCGCTGAAGACGACCTGGCTCCAGCAGTACGGCATCCCGCCGGAGCGCCTGGACGAGAACCTCCGCCTCCAGCTCGAGGCCCAGAAGCTCGCCGAGAAACTCAACACCGACACCAGCCGTCCCGAGTTCTGGAAGGCACTGTCCGACGCCTCCAAGGACCTGAACGTCGACCTCAACCCGCGCTACGGAGCCTGGGACGTCCAGAAGAGCAGCCGCGCCGACGCGAAGACACCGTGGGTGCGGGACGTGACGACGGCCCAGACGCAGCAGGGCATGTAGCGCGCTCCCTCCCGCGGGGCCTGTGGACGACTCCGGCCCCGCGAGGCCTGTGGATAACTTCGGGGGCTGTCGGCGACGTGGGATAGCTTCGAATCGTGAACGCCAACAGCCCCGAAGCCACCCCGCGACCCGAGCAGACCGCCCCCGGCGCGGCCGCCGCCCCCGGCCGCATCGTCCTGCTCACCACCAGCCACCGCGTCGCCCCCGGCCTGCTCTCCTGGCCCGCCTGGCAGGCACTGCACGCGGCCGACCAGGTGCTCTGCGCGGACGGCACCCACCCGCAGCTCCCGTATCTGCGCGAGGCGGGGATAACCGTCGACGAGGCCTCCCCGGCCGCCCAGGAGCTGCTCGACGCCTGCGCCGGGGGCCGCACGGTGGTCGTCGTGGCGACGGGCGAGGGCGAGCCGACCCTGACGGACGGCCTGGCGCGCCTGGCCGGCACCGGCCGGGTCGACATGCCCGAGCTGGAGCTGCTCCCCGCCTCCTACGACCTGCCGGGCGCCCGTCTCCTCGACCTCGTCCAGGTCATGGACCGCATCCGCGCCGAGTGCCCCTGGTCGTCCCGGCAGACCCACAAGGGCCTGGCGAAGTACGGCATCGAGGAGGCGTACGAACTCGTCGAGGCGATCGAGGAGGGCGACCGCGACGAGCTGCGCGAGGAGCTCGGTGACGTCCTCCTCCAGGTCGTCTTCCACGCCCGTATCGCCGAGGAGGACCTGGAGGAGCCCTTCTCCATCGACGACGTCGCCGGCGGCATCGTCGCCAAGCTGATCCACCGCCACCCGCATGTCTTCGGCGACGAGACGGCCACCACCCCCGAGGAGGTCAAGGAGCACTGGCTGCGCACCAAGGCCGTCGAGAAGCAGCGCACCTCCGTCACCGAGGGCATCCCCCTCGGCCAGCCCGGCCTGGCCCTCGCCGCCAAGCTGGCCTCCCGGGCCCGCACAGCGAACCTGGACATACCGCTCCCGCCCGTCGAAGGCATCGGCTACGACCTCCTGGCCCTGGCGGTCCGCGCCGAGTCGGAGGGCGTGGACCCGGAGGCAGCCCTGAGAGCGGCGGCCCGCGCCTACCGGGACGCGATCAGGGAGACCGAGGGCTGAGAGCGACGGGCGTGACGCGCTCCGGCCGCTGCGTAGGGTCATGGCATGCGACATGAAGTGCCCGGGGTGCCCGAACTGTTTTCGTGGGAGTTCGCCACTGACCCCTACCCCGCCTACGCCTGGCTCCGCGAGCACGCCCCCGTGCACCGGACCGAGCTCCCCAGCGGTGTGGAGGCCTGGCTGGTCACGCGGTACGCCGACGCCAAGCAGACCCTCGCCGACAACCGGCTCTCCAAGAACCCGGCGCATCATCACGAACCCGCGCACGCCAAGGGCAAGACCGGAATCCCCGGTGAGCGCAAGGCCGAGTTGATGACGCATCTGCTCAACATCGATCCGCCGGACCACACCCGGCTGCGGCGGCTCGTGTCCAAGGCGTTCACCCCCCGCCGGGTCGCCGAGTTCGAGCAGCGGGTGCAGGAGCTCACCGACGGTCTCATCGACGGGTTCGCGGAGCAGGGATCCGCCGACCTGATCCACGAGTTCGCCTTCCCGCTCCCCATCTACGCCATCTGCGACCTGCTCGGCGTCCCCCGCGAGGACCAGGACGACTTCCGGGACTGGGCGGGCATGATGATCCGTCACCAGGGCGGTCCCCGGGGCGGCGTGGCGCGGTCCGTGAAGAAGATGCGCGGCTACCTCGCCGACCTCATCCACCGCAAGCGGGAGGCGCTCCCCGCCGAACCCACCCCCGGCGAGGACCTCATCTCCGGTCTCATCCGCGCCTCCGACCACGGCGAGCACCTCACCGAGAACGAGGCCGCCGCCATGGCCTTCATCCTGCTGTTCGCCGGTTTCGAGACGACCGTGAACCTGATCGGCAACGGCACCTACGCCCTGCTCACCCACCCCGAGCAGCGCACCCGTCTCCAGTCGTCCCTCGCCGCCGGGGAGACCGGTCTCCTGGAGACCGGCGTCGAGGAACTCCTGCGTTTCGACGGCCCCGTCGAACTCGCCACCTGGCGCTTCGCCACGCAGCCGCTCACCATCGGCGGGCAGCACATCGAGGCCGGTGACCCGGTCCTCGTCGTGCTGGCCGCCGCGGACCGGGACCCGGAGCGGTTCGCCGATCCGGACGTGCTCGACCTCGCCCGCCGCGACAACCAGCACCTCGGGTACGGCCACGGCGTCCACTACTGCCTCGGCGCCCCCCTCGCCCGCCTGGAGGGCCAGACCGCGCTCGCCACGCTCCTCACCCGCCTCCCCGACCTGAGGCTCGCGGCCGACCCGGCCGAGCTGAGGTGGCGCGGCGGCCTGATCATGCGCGGGCTGCGCACCCTGCCGGTGGAGTTCACGCCCGCCCAAAGGTGACACGCCGTCAGGCTTGTGATCTTCACGTGATCTACGCGGCATTAACTTGTGACAAGTGATCGTCTGCCTATACGTTCACCCATCATCGGCGCGGCCCGGGAAAACCTGCGGCACGCCGGTCACTGCTGCCTCGCGAAAGGTCTCCGTATGCTCTCCGGGAACGGTCGGCACCGTCGCCCCCGCCAAGCTCCGGCTCTCCTCGTCGCGGCTGGAGTGACCGGCTCCGCCATCGCGATCCCGCTCCTCGGAGCCTCCGGCGCCAGCGCTGCCGACGGCACGACCTGGGACCGGGTCGCGGACTGCGAGACCGGCGGCGCCTGGAGCCAGAACAGCGGCAACGGATACTTCGGCGGCCTGCAGTTGTCGCAGGAGGACTGGGAGAACCACGGCGGCGTCGACTACGCCCCGAGCGCCGACCTGGCCAGCCGCTCCCAGCAGATAGCCGTGGCCGAGAGAATCCTCGCCGACCAGGGAGCCGGTGCCTGGCGCACCTGCGGACTGCTCTCCGGCCTCGAGCAGGACAAGAAGCCGTCGGGCTCGTCCGACTCGGACGACTCATCCGACTCGTCCGGTTCATCGGATTCGCCCGGATTGCTCGACTCGCTCGGTTCTTCCCCTTCGTCGTCCGACTCGCCGCCCCCTGACGCGCCGTCGACCTCGGAGGACGAAAGCAGCAAGTCCGACAAGTCGCCCGACTCCGAGGACTCCGCCTCGCAGGACCAGGAATCCGGCAGCTCCCCGTCGGCGACGCCCGAGCCTGACAAGTCCGACAACTCGCAGCAGGACGACGACTCTTCGGCGCTCACCGAGACCGGGACCGACACCGGCTCCGGCCGTCACCGCGGCCCCAGTGCCGACGAAACCCGCCCGTCCGAGAGCGGCCGTACGGACGAGTCCACGGGCCGTCACGCCTCGCGCGACGAGGGCTCCGACGACGCGTCCGAAGGTGCCTACATCGTGGGTGTCGGCGACAGCCTCTGGTCGATCGCCGACTCCCTTGATGTCAGCGGCGGATGGCACGAGCTCTACGACGGCAACAAAAAGGCCGTCGGAACCGACCCGAACCTCATCCGCCCCGGTCAGACGCTCACGGTCGAGGGCGAAGCGGACGAGAAGTAGCTGTTCGGGCAGTGCGGAAACCGGGGTGGAAGTCGCCCCGAAACCGTGCGAGTTCGCGTCATGTTTCGCGGCGAATGTCCCGTTTAGGGCCCGTGAGAGATAGATCTCAGAAGCCCTGATCGTCTTTGAAATTCAGCGGATCGCGTGGCTACGGTCGGGACCGCTCGTCACCACGAGCCCCGGCTGCCGCAACGCCGAATCCTGCCAGCGGCCGTACGGGAACAGTCGTCGCGTCAAGCGCCGTAGGCAGGAGCGGGGGACCCAAGGTAGGTGCCCGACCGGCCAGTTGCGCCGGAAGGGCTTGGGGTGAAGCCGTGTCCCGGGAGGGGCGCGGCCGGGCAACTCAACCGGCCCGAACCCGACAGCTCACCTCGCAGGCGTCGGTGAGGGGATCCTTCCATGCTGTTTTCCAGCAAGGGCAAGCACCGTCGTCCGTCCAAGGCCAGCCGTGCCATCGCCGTCGCCGGTGTCACCGGTGCCGCTGTCGCCGCCCCGCTGATGGCTGCCGGCGGCGCTTCCGCCGCCACCGCCTCCGAGTGGGACGCCGTCGCCCAGTGCGAGGCCGGCGGCAACTGGTCCATCAACACCGGCAACGGCTACTACGGCGGTCTGCAGTTCTCCGCCTCCACCTGGTCCGGCTACGGCGGCACCAAGTACGCCTCCACCGCCGACCAGGCCACCAAGGAGCAGCAGATCGAGATCGGCGAGAAGGTCCTCGCGGGCCAGGGCAAGGGTGCCTGGCCGGTCTGCGGCAAGGGCCTGTCGAACGCCAGTGGCGGCGGCTCCTCCTCGAACGACTCCGGCAGCAGCTCCTCGCAGCAGAGCCAGCAGAGCACCGAGTCCCGCGAGACCCAGCAGCAGCCGGCCTCCCGCTCCGACGAGCGCCCGGCCGCCAAGAAGACCGTCACCACCCCGACCGGCAAGAAGGTCAAGAAGGGCGACGGCGAGTACAAGGTCGTCAAGGGCGACACCCTCAGCTCGATCGCCGCGGACAAGAAGGTCGAGGGCGGCTGGGCGAAGCTGTTCAAGCTGAACAAGGACATCGTCGAGGACGCCAACCTCATCTACCCGGGCCAGCAGCTGCACCTGAAGTAAGCAGCGGCTCTCAAGGGCTCCCCGCCCCGGTGCGTGTTCCCCCGTACGCGCCGGGGCGGGGTTTTTTTCTGCCGGTCTTTGCAACCCGGCTTTGTTCCGTTCGGAAACAATTTACTCTCGGTTCTGTCCATCGGGTGGGCGACCCGGTGGCCGATCGGCCGGAGCCGGTTAGGCTCATGTCGCGAGCCACCACGGCCCGCACCTCGCCGGGTCCACGTGACCCGCGGTCCCGCGTCACATAAGAAGGAGATGCTCGTGCCGTCCATCGACGTCGTCGTAGCCCGGGAAATCCTGGACTCCCGAGGCAACCCCACGGTCGAGGTCGAGGTCGGCCTCGACGACGGCAGCACCGGTCGTGCCGCCGTCCCGTCCGGCGCCTCCACGGGCGCCTTCGAGGCCATCGAGCTGCGTGACGGCGACTCGAACCGCTACCTCGGCAAGGGTGTGGAGAAGGCCGTCCTCGCGGTCATCGAGCAGATCGGCCCGGAGCTCGTCGGCTACGACGCCACCGAGCAGCGCCTGATCGACCAGGCCATGTTCGACCTGGACGCCACCGACAACAAGGGCTCCCTCGGCGCCAACGCCATCCTCGGCGTCTCCCTCGCCGTCGCCCACGCCGCCTCCGAGGCCAGCGACCTGCCGCTGTTCCGCTACCTGGGCGGCCCGAACGCGCACCTGCTGCCCGTTCCGATGATGAACATCCTGAACGGCGGCTCGCACGCCGACTCCAACGTGGACATCCAGGAGTTCATGATCGCCCCGATCGGCGCGGAGTCCTTCTCCGAGGCCCTGCGCTGGGGCGCCGAGGTCTACCACACGCTGAAGAAGGTCCTGAAGAGCAAGGGCCTGGCCACCGGCCTCGGCGACGAGGGCGGCTTCGCCCCGAACCTCGGCTCCAACCGCGAGGCCCTCGACCTCATCCTCGAGGCGATCAAGGAGGCCGGCTACACCCCCGGCGAGCAGATCGCCCTCGCCCTCGACGTGGCCGCGTCCGAGTTCTACAAGGACGGCGCCTACACCTTCGAGGGCAAGACGCGCTCCGCCGCCGAGATGACCGAGTACTACGCCGAGCTCGTCGACGCGTACCCGCTCGTCTCCATCGAGGACCCGCTGTTCGAGGACGACTGGGACGGCTGGAAGGTCCTCACCGACAAGCTCGGCGACAAGGTGCAGATCGTCGGCGACGACCTGTTCGTCACCAACCCCGAGCGCCTCGCCCGCGGCATCGACGAGAACGCCGCCAACGCCCTGCTGGTCAAGGTCAACCAGATCGGCTCGCTGACCGAGACCCTGGACGCCGTCGAGCTGGCGCAGCGCAACGGCTTCAAGTGCATGATGTCCCACCGCTCCGGTGAGACCGAGGACGTCACCATCGCCGACCTGGCCGTCGCCACCAACTGCGGCCAGATCAAGACCGGCGCCCCGGCCCGCTCCGAGCGCGTCGCCAAGTACAACCAGCTGCTGCGCATCGAGGAGATCCTCGACGACGCGGCGGTCTACGCCGGCCGCAGCGCCTTCCCGCGCTTCAAGGGCTGACCCCGTTAAGGGTCAAGCCTGAGCCAGTCGTACGTACGTCCCCGTACTCGGTCCCGTACCGTGTCCGGGGACGTACGCGCGTATGACGGTGCAGCGGGAGAGCGGGGAGACATGGCCGTGAAGGACCGGGACCGCTTCTCCACCGCGACCAGGATCCGGCTGCTCGGCGAGCAGACCGCGGCCCGGGTCTACCGCTCCCAGACCCGGCGCCAGGCGCGCCGCTCCCGGCTGACCGGCCGGGCCGCGCTGCTCGCCCTGGTGATGTGCACGCTGATCGTGGCGCTCGCCTACCCGATGCGGGAGTACGTCTCCCAGCGCGCCGAGATCGACGACCTCCAGCGCGAACAGCAGCAGGCCCGCCAACGTGTCGAACGGCTGCGCGACCAGAAGGCGCGCTGGCAGGACGACGCGTACGCGGAGCAGCAGATCCGGCAGCGGTTGCACTACGTCATGCCGGGGGAGACGGGATTCATCGTCGTCGACCCGCACGCGGCGCGGCAGTCGCACGCCGTGCTCGGGACGGCCGACCGCCCCTGGTACGCGAACGTGTGGGACGGCGTCGACAAGTCCGACGCCTCCGGCCGGTGACCCGAGGACCAGCCGGTCATCCGGCTCGAATGTCTGACACTCGAATATCTGACTCAAAGAAAGACAGCCTGAAGACAGTCATGGAAACGCCCCCGCCGACCACCCCGCGCACCGAGCCCACCGACGCGGACGTCGAGGCCTTCAAGCAGCAGCTCGGTCGGCCCCCGCGCGGTCTGCGCGCGATCGCGCACCGGTGCCCGTGCGGGCAGCCGGACGTCGTCGAGACGGCGCCGAAGCTGCCGGACGGCACGCCGTTCCCCACGCTGTACTACCTGACGTGCCCGCGCGCCGCCTCGGCGATCGGCACGCTGGAGGCGAACGGCGTGATGAAGGAGATGACCGAGCGGCTGGCCTCGGACCCCGAGCTGGCGGCTGCCTACCGGGCGGCGCACGAGGACTACATCGGGCGCCGTGACGAGATCGAGGAACTGAAGAACTTCCCCAGCGCGGGCGGCATGCCGGACCGGGTGAAGTGCCTGCACGTGCTGGTGGCGCACTCGCTGGCCGCCGGGCCCGGCGTGAACCCGCTCGGCGACGAGGCGATCGAGATGCTGCCGGAGTGGTGGCGCAAGGGCCCGTGCGTGACGGATGCCGAGGAGGCCGCCCAGTGACCCGTGTCGCCGCCGTGGACTGCGGTACGAACTCCATCCGGCTCCTGGTCGCCGATGCGGACCCGGCCACCGGTGAGCTGGCCGACCTGGACCGCCGTATGACGATCGTGCGGCTCGGGCAGGGCGTCGACCGCACCGGCCGGCTCGCCCCCGAGGCGCTGCGGCGGACCTTCGCGGCGTGCCGCGAGTACGCCGGGATCATCAAGGAGCACGGGGCCGAGCGGCTGCGCTTCGTGGCGACCTCCGCCTCCCGGGACGCCGAGAACCGCGACGAGTTCGTGCGCGGCGTGCTGGACATCCTGGGCGTCGAGCCCGAGGTGATCTCCGGGGACCAGGAGGCCGAGTTCTCCTTCACCGGCGCCACCAAGGAGCTCGCCGGGGCAGACCACATCCCGAAGCCCTACCTCGTCGTGGACATCGGCGGCGGCTCGACCGAGTTCGTCGTCGGCGACGACCGGGTGCGCGCGGCGCGCTCGGTGGACATCGGCTGCGTCCGGATGACCGAGCGTCACCTGGTCCGGGACGGCGTGGTGAGCGACCCGCCGTCCGAGGAGCAGATCGCGGCGATGCGGGCGGACATCGAGGCCGCCCTCGACCTCGCCGAGGAGACGGTCCCGCTGCGCGAGGCCCGGACGCTCGTCGGCCTCGCCGGCTCCGTGACGACCGTGTCGGCGATCGCCCAGGAGCTGCCCGAGTACGACTCGGTCGCCATCCACCACTCCCGGGTCTCCCACGACCGGGTCCGCGAGATCACCGAGTGGCTGCTGCGCTCCACCCACGCCGAGCGCGCGGCCGTGCCCTCCATGCACCCGGGCCGGGTCGACGTGATCGCGGCTGGGGCCCTCGTACTGCTGTCGATCATGGAGCGGATCGGCGCCGAGGAGGTCGTCGTGAGCGAGCACGACATCCTCGACGGCATCGCGTGGTCGGTCGCGTAGGCCGCTTCTGAGCAGGCATGGATCACGTTTGAGCGCGTCCGGGGGGCTCCGGTGAACCCCCCGGCGACAGCTCGTCGGAAAAGTTCGTGAAGTTCTTCACAAGGAATTCGGCCCTCGAGGGCGACAAGAGGGGTCCGGTTGACCCATCCGGGGCCCCAAGGCGCCTTTGAACATGTTCAGAAGCATGGTATGGGGGTGCCGGGGAAGGAGCCCGGAGCGGCGCTCCGGGGTGGCCTCACGGAGGCCCTTTCCGCCCAGAGAGGCAGCTCACGCGGCATTGACAACGGTGCGGGGTGCACAAAGGATCCCGGTTGTCACCATGACATGGATCACGCGAGCCGCGGAGGATAACACACACCCCGCCCGAGCTTGTGAAGGGGCGCACGAGCCACCCCCCTGAGGCGGGTGGATACTCGATGGCATGAGCACCACGGAGCGTCCCAGGATCCTCGTAGTAGGCGGTGGGTACGTAGGCCTGTACGCAGCTCGGCGCATCCAGAAGAAGATGCGCTACGGAGAGGCGACCGTCACGGTCGTCGACCCCCGGTCGTACATGACCTACCAGCCCTTCCTCCCCGAAGCCGCCGCCGGCAACATCTCCCCGCGCCACGTCGTCGTCCCGCTGCGACGCGTGCTGCCCAAGGCGGAGGTTCTCACCGGCCGGGTCACCACCATCGACCAGGACCGCAAGGTCGCCACGGTCTCCCCGCTGGTCGGCGAGGCCTACGAGCTGCCCTTCGACTACCTGGTGATCGCGCTCGGCGCGGTCTCCCGCACCTTCCCGATCCCCGGCCTCGCCGAGCAGGGCATCGGCATGAAGGGCGTCGAGGAGGCCATCGGCCTGCGCAACCACGTCCTCGAGCAGCTCGACAAGGCCGACTCCACCACCGACGAGGAGATCCGCCGCAAGGCGCTCACCTTCGTCTTCGTGGGCGGCGGTTTCGCCGGTGCGGAGACCATCGGCGAGGTCGAGGACATGGCCCGCGACGCGGCGAAGTACTACAAGAACGTGTCCCGCGAGGACATGCGCTTCATCCTGGTCGACGCCGCCGACAAGATCCTCCCCGAGGTCGGCCCCAAGCTCGGCAAGTACGGCAAGGAGCACCTCGAGGGCCGCGGTGTCGAGGTCTACCTGTCCACCTCCATGGACTCCTGCGTCGACGGCCACGTGGTGCTGAAGAACGGCCTCGAGGTCGACTCCAGCACCATCGTCTGGACCGCCGGCGTCAAGCCCAACCCGGCCCTGTCCCGCTACGGCCTGCCCCTCGGCCCCCGCGGTCACGTCGACTGCGAGCCGACGCTCCAGGTCAAGGGCACCGACTACATCTGGGCCGCCGGCGACAACGCGCAGGTCCCGGACCTCGTCGGCCGCAAGGCCGGCAACGAGAACGCCTGGTGCCCGCCGAACGCCCAGCACGCGCTGCGCCAGGCCCGGGTCCTCGGCGACAACGTGGTCTCCGGCATGCGGGGCTTCCCGCAGAAGGACTACGCCCACGCCAACAA
>NZ_JBHUQX010000128.1:18431-21772 GCF_042674225.1 Streptomyces sp. NPDC056948 | reverse complement strand
GGTGGTTGGCGTCTCCCCCCCCCGCGGGGGGGCCCCCCCCCCCCCCCCACGGCCCCTTCCGTGAGCCGGCGGGTGCGGGCGGTTGCGCCCCCCGTTAGCGCGCGTCTACGTGTTGGAAGTCGACGTTGGTGAGGCGGGCTGCCTTCGGGGTCAGTTCGGCGAGGCCCTGGCCCTCGAAGGTGTCGGTGATCAGGGCGCCCCTGGTGGCGCCGAGAGCGGACTGCTCGTCGTTGGGGACCAGGTCCGCAATGGAGCGGTAGGACTCCTTCAGCAGGGATTCCTGCTTGTGGGCGAGCGGGAGGAGGGCGAAGACGCTGCCGTCGGCCTTCCGCAGGGCGTAGACGCTCGGGTCGGCGGGGGGCTTGGCGAAGAACTTCTCGGTGGCCTTGCCCTCGGCCGCGCCCTCGGTGCTGCTCCTCTGGTAGGTCTTCTTGGCGTTCTCGGTGGGCTTCGTGGAGGTCAGGGCTTTGCCCTTCTTCTTGCCGCCGGTTTCGAGGAAGTCCGCGTAGGCGGCTCCGACGTCGGACGGGGCCATCCCGCCGATCTTGGTGCCGGGGTCGACGGCCTCGGCGAGACCGTCCTTGTCGAGGGCCGGCTTGGGGATCTCCGCCGCGGCGGCCCACAGGGACAGCACCATCTTGTAGGTGCCGTTCACCTTGTCGAAGACCAGGAGCACTCTTTCGTCGTCGTTCTCGCTGGACTTGGCCTGGACGGCGAACCAGTCGCCCGAGCCCTTCTTCGGGATCACGTATGTGCGGTCCGTGTAGGAGAAGGGCTTGGCGTAGTCCTTCTGGTCCTTCTTCGGCCAGGTGTCGAAGAGGGTGTAGACGGCCTTGTCCATCGCGTAGACCTGGCCGGCCTCGACCGTCCCGAGGAGCTTTTCGTCCTGGGCCGCGTTCGCCTTGTTGTTGACCTTTTCGTACTGGTCGGCGATCTTCTTGGCGGTCGCCTGGCTGACCACGCCCTGCGGGGCGGGCGCCTTGTCGGCGTCGGAGGACTCGCTGCCGCACGCGGTCAGGGCGAGGGCGGCCGTGGCGCCGACGGCGGCGGTCCGCAGGGAGTGGGGGATGTGGGGGGACATGCGGGGGTGATCTCCTTCGTGGCCACTGACAGTGACGGGGTCACGGAGGACAGTAGCCACCCTGCATGGACATGACCGCGGCGGGGTCTATGCCAGCAGGCCCGAGGACTTCCACAGCCGGCGTCCCACTCCCCGCAGCACCCCGATGTCGTCGAGGAAGTCCGTCAGCCGCTTCGAGCCGTTCTGCATGACCTCCCGGCGGTGGCCGCTGGCCTTGACCTGGGCCAGGGCCTCGCGCTTGTCCAGGCCGACGTTCGTGTAGACGTCCGGGTTCACGAACGCCACCGAGAAGACCCGGGCGAACTCGCCGGAGGTGACCCGGGTGAACTCCTGGGACCACTTCGGGGCCGTCACCATCTGGCGGCGGAGTTCCTCGCGGGCGTAGCGCACGTGCCGGGCCTCCTCCACGACGTGGATGCGGGTGACGCCCCGGACCAGGGTCTGGACGCGCTCGTCGGGGAACGTCAGGCGCTGCATCCAGTCGAGGACCTCCTCGCCGAGGAGGGTGGCGGTGAAGGAGCCGGGGGTGGTGGAGATGGTCTTGAAGAGGCGTCCCAGGTGCTGGTGGGCGCGGCTGACCGGGTACCAGGGTGTGTCGCCGTGGGAGATCAGGCGGGCGAACATCTTGGAGTGGCGGCACTCGTCCTCGATCTCGGTGAGGGCGTAGCGGACGTGTGCGCTGGTCGCGGCCTTGTCGTAGATGTGGCGGACGAGGAGCTGCATGAGGATGATCTCGAACCAGATGCCGAGGGAGGCGAGGGCCGCCGCCTCGTGCTGGGAGAGCAGGATGCGCTGTTCCTCGCTCATGCGCTTCCAGAGCGGGGTGTCGTAGAGGGAGACCAGCTCCGGGGGCCAGAACCACTTGCCCTCCTCGAAGGGCGCGTCCCAGTCCAGTTCCTTGTCCGGGTCGAAGGAGTGCTTGGCGGAGGAGTCGAGCAGCCGCTGGGCCACCTGCTCCCGGTCCTTGAGCAGGCCGAGGGCGTCGCGCAGTCCGTCGAGCGCGTCGGCTTCCGTCAGGGTCGTCATGGCTGCCCACCTCGTTGTGCACACGTCACTGTTCCCCTTATGAGACTGCGTGTCAGCAAGGTCGTCAATCCCCTGTGCGCGATTTGTTGACGCGGCGTCTACCACGTAGGAGCCTGCGGAGCATGCCGACCTTCGACCTGTACGCCGAGGAACCGGAAGAGTCCGTGTGGCAGGTGCCGGCAAGCGGAGCTGCCCGTTTCAACTGGGAGTACGACGGCGGCCGCGACCGGCTCCTGGCCCTCTATCAGAAGGGCAAGGACAAGCAGTGGGACGGTCAGAAGCGGATCGACTGGGAGTTGGAGGTGGATCCGTATGATCCGCTGGGGACCCCGGACGAAGCGATGTCCCTCTACGGGACCAAGTACTGGGCGAAGCTGACGGAGAAGGACAAGGGCGAGCTGCGCCTGCACTACGCCTCCTGGCAGTTCAGCCAGTTCCTGCACGGCGAGCAGGGCGCGATGATCTGTGCCGCGCGGATCGTCGAGTCCGTCCCTGATCTGGACGCGAAGTTCTACTCGGCGACCCAGACGATGGACGAGGCCCGGCACGCCGAGATCTACGGCCGGTTCCTGCACGAGAAGGTCGGGCTGCTGTACCCGATCAACGACAACCTCCAAGCCCTGCTGGGCGACACGCTGCGCGACTCGCGCTGGGACATGCCGTACCTGGGCATGCAGGTGCTGATCGAGGGCCTGGCGCTGGCCGCCTTCGGCATGATCAGGGACACGACGGACAAGCCGCTGCCGAAGCAGATCCTCGCGTACGTCATGCAGGACGAGGCCCGGCATGTGGCCTTCGGGCGGATGGCGCTCAGGGACTACTACAAGCAGCTCACGGACGCCGAGCTGAGGGAACGCGAGGAGTTCGTCATCGAGGGCTGCTACCTCATGCGCGACCGGCTGCGGGGCGTGGAGGTGCTGGAGAACTTCGGCATCCCGAAGGCCGAGGCCGAGGCCTGCAGCGAGCAGTCCGAGTTCCTCGCCCTGTTCCGCAAGCTCCTCTTCAGCCGCATCGTCCCCTGCGTCAAGGACATCGGCCTGTGGGGCACACGCCTCCAGCAGGCCTACGTCGACATGGGCGTCCTGGAAATGGGCGACTCCAACCTCGACCTGCTGATGTCCCAGGACGAAGAGATCGCCGAGAAGCTGGACGCCGAGCGGTTCGCGGTGGAGGAGCGGGAGCGGGTCGCGGAGGTGGAGGGGGCGATCGAGGCCGGTCAGCGACTCGACGGCTG
>NZ_JBHUQX010000128.1:0-18421 GCF_042674225.1 Streptomyces sp. NPDC056948 | reverse complement strand
CCCCGTATTCTGCCCCCCCTCTCCGCGGGCGCGGGGGGGGGGGGGGGGGGGGGGGGGGGGGGGGGGGGGGGGGGGGGGGGGGGGCCCGGGCGGCCCTCCCCCCCGCCGCCGCCCCCCCCCCCGCCGCCGCTAGACCGAGCAGCCCAGCCCCTCCGGTACCTCGCCCAGCAGGGGCGTCGCCCCCTGGGGAGGGAACGACGTGCGCAGGGTGAAGGCGTACGGGGTCGGGCCGTGGGTGCGGAGGTGGAGGAGGCGGGATTCGGCCTCGGCCACGGTCGGGCGGTGGCCTGCCGGGACCCACCACATCGCCACCATCGCCTCCTGGACCCGGTCGAACCACTCGCGGCGCCGTGCGAGCATCTCCCGGTGCCTGCCCTGGTACATGTACGCCGTGAGCGCGTCCGTGTCCTGCCACACCGACATGTTGATGATCAGCCAGGAGTCACCGAAGACGGGCACGTCGGTCGCGTCGCCGGAGTCGTCCTGCAAGCGCCACACGAAACCGTCGGCGGCGTCGGCGTCCGCGTTCACGGGGTCCAGGGCGTCGACGAAGTCCTTCAACTGCGGGGAATCCAGCGGGGCCTTGAGGCGGGCGATGTTGACCTGGGCGAGTTCGAAGGCGGCGGCAGCAGTCATGACCGGACGGTAGGTCGGCAGCCTGTTCCCGCGGTAGAGCCGTCTCACGAACCGGGCAGCCGGTCCCGGGACTTCAGTACCGCCTCCATCACCGCCCGCGCGATCGGCGCCGCGTCGCCGCCCCCGCTGATCTCCCCGCGGTCCGCGTCCGCGTCCTCCACGACGACCGCGACCGCCACCCGCGGCTGCAGATCGCGATCGCCCTGCGCCCAGGAGACGAACCAGGCGTACGGCGTGCCGGAGTTGCCGATGCCGTGCTGGGCGGTGCCGGTCTTGCCGCCGACCTTGGCGCCGCGGATCGCGGCGTTGCGTCCGGTGCCGTTCTTGACCACGCCCCGCATCAGCCCGCGCAGCCGCGCGGCGGTCGCGGGGGACATCGCCTGGCGGAGCGCGCGCGAGCCGGCGGTCGCGAGGGTGCTGCCGCCCGGCCGGGTCGTGCGCTCCACCAGGTAGGGCTCCCGTAGCTGCCCGCCGTTCGCCACGGCCGCCGCCACCATCGCCATCTGCAGCGGGGTGGCGCGGGTGTTGTACTGGCCGATCGACGACAGCGCGAGCTGCGCCTTGTCGAGCGAGGTGTCGAAGGTGGACCGCGCCACCGCGAAGGGGACGCGCAGCGCCCTGTCGTTGAAGCCGAAGGCCCGGGCCGCGGCCGTCATGCCCGGCACGCCCACCTCCACGCCGAGCTGCGCGAACACCGTGTTGCAGGAGAAGACGAACGCCTCGCGCACGGAGGCGTCCGCGCAGCCCTTGGAATCGTTCGACAGACGCGTCCTCGTACTGGGCAGCCGGTAGGGGTCGGGGGAGTCGGTCGGCTTGTCGAGGTCCGTGACCAGGCCGGCGTCCAGCGCGGCGGCCAACGTGACGATCTTGAAGGTCGAACCCGGCGGATACGTCTGCCGTACCGCCCGGTTGAGCATCGGCCGGTCCCGGTCGGCGTTCAGCCGCTTCCAGGCCCGGGCCGCCGCCGCGCCGTTCCCGGACAGCGGCTGGGGGTCGTAGGACGGGGCGGACACCAGGGCCAGGATCCGGCCGGTCGACGGGTCCAGGGCGGCCACGGCGCCCTTGCGTCCGGCGAGCCCCTGGTACGCCGCCCGCTGTGCGGCCGGGGCGAGCGTCGTCACGACGTCCCCGCCGGCGTTGCGCGCACGCGTGAAGTCGTTCCACAGCGGGAACGGCGTGAGCATCGGGTGCGAGCCGGACAGGACGCCGTCCTCGGTGTGCTCCAGGAGCGTCGTCCCGTAGAGCTGGGAGGCGAAGCCGGTGACCGGCGCGTACATCGGGCCGTCGGCGTAGGTCCGCTCGTAGCGCAGGTGCTCGCGGGTGTCCTGCGAGCCGGTGACGGACCGGCCGCCGACCAGGATGTTCCCGCGCGGCTGCTCGTAACGGGCGATCTCCGGGCGGCGGTTGGCGGGATGGCCGTCGTACACCGGGGCCTGGACGACCTGGACGCGTGCGGCGTTCAGCAGCAGGGCCACCAGCAGCAGGGCGCAGAAGAAGCCGGCGTGCCGGATGTGCCGCGTCATGAGGTCTCCTGCCCGTCGTGCTGACGCCGGGCCGAGTCGCTCACCCGGACCAGCAGCGCCACGATCGCCCAGTTGGTGACCACCGACGAGCCGCCCTGTGCCAGGAACGGCATCGCCATGCCGGTCAGCGGGATCAGGCCGGTCACCCCGCCCGCGATCACGAACACCTGGAGCGCCACGAGCGAGGCGAGGCCCACCGCGAGCAGCCGGCCGAAGGGCTCGCGCAGCGCGAGGCCCGCCCGGTAGCCGCGCTCCACCAGCAGGCCGTAGAGGACGAAGATGGCCGACAGGCCCGCCAGGCCCAGTTCCTCGCCCGCCGTGGCCAGGATGAAGTCCGATTTCACGGCGAAGCCGATGAGGACCGAGTGGCCGAGGCCCAGGCCCGTACCGAGAAAGCCGCCCTCCGCGAAGGCGAACAGGGACTGCGCGAGCTGGTTCGGGCCCTCCCCCGCGTCGACCGAGGCGAACGGATGCAGCCACGTCTCGATCCTGCTGTGCACATGCGGCTCGAGACGGCCGACGGCGACCGCGCCCAGCGCCGCCAGCAGCAGTCCCACGGCGATCCAGCCGGTGCGTCCCGTGGCGACGTAGAGGAGGACGACGAACAGGCCGAAGAAGAGCAGCGACGTACCGAGGTCCCGCTCCAGGATCAGTACGCCGACGCTCACCAGCCAGACGGCGACGATCGGGCCGAGCACCCGGCCGGTGGGGAACTGGAACTTCCAGATGCGGCGGCCGGTGTACGCGAGGGCGTTGCGGTTCGCGGCCAGGTACGCGGCGAAGAACACCGCCAGCAGCACCTTCGCGAACTCGCCCGGCTGGATCGAGAACCCGGCGATCCGGATCCAGATGCGGGCCCCGTTCACCGCCGGGAACAGGATCGGCAGGGTGAGCAGGACGAGCACGGCGACGACACAGACGTAGGTGTAGCGCTGGAGCACCCGGTGGTCGCGCAGGAGCAGGACGACCAGGATGAACAGCGTCACGCCCAGCGTCGACCACACCAGTTGGGCCGGTGCCGCCCGGTCGCCGGGGGTCTCCAGGTCGAGCCGGTAGATGAGCACCAGGCCGAGCCCGTTGAGCAGCACGCCGATGGGGAGGAGGAGGGGGTCGGCGTGGGGGGCCCGCAGCCGCACCGCCAGATGCGCCAGCAGCGCGAGCACGCCGAGCCCGGCGCCGTAGCCGGCGGCGCCGGGCGGGAGGGTGCCGTGCTGGGCGAGGCCCACGTCGCAGTAGCCGTACACGGACAGCAGTACGGCCACGACGATGAGGGCGAGCTCGATGCCACGGCGCCGGGGGAGGGGGCGGACGGCGGGCGCGGGCGGGTCCGCCGTCGCCACGGTGATTCCGGCCTTACTCATGTCCGGAACCTACCCAAACGGTGCGTCTTGTGTGTGTTTGAGTGACCGAGTGTCAGCACCAGCGTGGCGCGGGGCCGATGTTGTCGATGAAGCGGGCCGCGCCCCAGGCCCAGGTGCCGTCCGCCAGGAGGTACCAGAGCGGATTGCCCTGCACGGTCTGGCCGGGGGCCTTGCAGAAGATCTTGACGATGTCGCCCCGGTGGGCGAACCGGATGATCTGCGAGCCGCGGTTCGGGGCGCTGCGCAGCGCCAGCGTGTCGGCCGTGACGATGCCTCGGAAGAAGCGCCGGTCGTCGTCGTGGCGGTGGTGTCCGTCGCCGCCCATGGCGCCGGCGCTCATCGTGGTGTCACCCGTCGTGTCCCACTCGTCGTCCGCGACGGCGGGCGTCACGGCGGCAGCGGCGGCGAGGAGCGCGGCGACGGTGGCTATGGAGAGGCGGGAGCGCAGAGACATGGGGAGTACCTCCATGTGGGGGCGAAAAGACCGAAGCTGACTAATCGCCACATTAGGAGCGCCCCCCGGGCCCCGCCCGTCACACTGGGCCATAGGAGGAGCGCCCTCGCGCTCTCACTCCACCGCCAGTGCCAGGGTCGCCACCGCCCCGCCGTCCGGCGCGTTCGCGAACCCCAGCCGCGCACCCAGCACCTCGGCCTGCCCCAGCGCGATGGTCAGCCCCAGCCCGTGCCCCCTGGTCCCGCCCTCCGTACGGAACCGCTGCGGACCGTGCGCCACCAGGTACTCCGGAAAACCGTCCCCGTGATCGCGAACCGTCACCACCGGCCCGTCCACGGTCAGTACGACCGGCCCCCGGCCGTGCTTGTGCGCGTTGGCCACGAGATTCCCGAGCACCCGCTCCAGCCGCCGCCGGTCCGTCTCCACGGACACGTTCCGTACGATCCTGACCTCCGTGCCGTTCCCCGCGGCCCGCACCGCGCGCTCGGCCAACGGCCCCAACTGCTCCGTGTCCAGCTCCAGCCGCTCCCGTCCGGTGTCCAGCCGGGAGATCTCCAGCAGGTCCTCGGTGAGCGTGCGCAGTGCCGCGACCCGGTCCCGCACCAGCTCCGTCGGGCGGCCCGGCGGCAGCAGTTCGGCCGCCGCGTGCAGCCCGGTCAGCGGCGTGCGCAGCTCATGGGCCACGTCCGCCGTGAACCGCTGCTCGGCCAGCAGCTTGCCCTGCAGCGACGACGCCATGGAGTCCAGCGCGGCGGCGACCGCGGCCACCTCGTCCTGCGGGCGCGCCGGAACCTTGGCGGGCGGGTCCGTTCGCGCGGCTGTACGGGGGTCGTTCACGCGTGCGTCCAGGTCGCCCGCGCTGATCCGCCGGGCCACCCGCGCCGTGGTGTGCAGCCGCCGCGTCACCCGCGTCACCGCGAACGCGCCGACCAGCAGCGTCGCCCCGATCGCCAGGCCCGACGACCACAGGATCGCCCGGTCCAGGCCCGCGATGGTGCGCGCCTGCTGCGAGTAGTCGACCGCCACGGCCAGGGCCCGGCCGCCGTCGGCCGGCCCCGCCGCCCACATCGTGGGGCGCCCCTCGCGGTCGGCCACCATCGTGCCCCGGTCGCCGGCCACGGCGAGGTCCCGCAGCTTGCGGGGCAGCTCCGGGGGGTCCATCGCGGCGCCCCGCCGGAGGGGGTCCCCGGCCTCGTACCGCTCCGTCGCCTGCTCCAGTCGCTGCAACGCCTGGTCGCGGGCCTGGCCGACGGTCTGGTCGGTCACCTGCACATGCACCAGGACGCCGAGCAGGGCGGCCAGCGCGCAGCACATCACCGTGATGAAGGCGGCGGCCTTCACGGCGAGCGTCCCCGACCACTGGGGGAGCGCGTGTCTCATCCGGTGCTCGCCGAGGGGGAGGCGGACGGATGCCGGGAGTGCTTCCGCGGGCCGGTGCGCAGCATCTCGTCGTGGGTGAGGAGCATGGCCCGCTGGTCCCGGTCCCAGGTCCACTGGAGGCGGTACTCGTAGCCCGCCACCTCGGACGGCGAGCGGATGACCAGGGAACGCCCGGCCAGTTCCACGCCGCTCAGCGCGTCCTCCCACGACATCACCTGCACGAGCCGGTGCTTCTCGACGGTGTAGACGCGCACCGCGGTCGTCTTGCCTGGCAGCAGCCGGAAGCCCAGCGTCAGGTCGTCGCGCCCGTCGCCGGTCAGGTCCCGGTAGTACGGCTTGAGGACCGGGCATCTTCCGTGCCCGGGGCCCTTGCCGCAGCCGGTCATACGGCCGGCCGTGTCGCGGTAGGGCGCCTTGTCGCCGTCGTAGTCGCCCGGGCTCGCGGCGATCTCGGCCCGGACGACCCCGACCGGGTCCACGCCGTGGATGTCGTCGCCGGCGGGGACCTTGACGCCCTTGACCACCTCGGTGTTCACCTCGCCGATCTCGAAGGCCGGGCTGGACGCGGGGGTCTGCTCCGGCCAGAGCCGGGCCGGACCGACCGCCGTCGGCGTCGACCCGGCGCCCTCGAGCCCTCCGGCGTCCCCGCAGCCCGCGGCGGTCGCCAGCAGGAGGGCGACGACGACGGCGCGGCGGGCGGCTTGACCGGGTCGGCTGCCGAGAAGGGCTCCGGGACGGCTGAGGGGCACTGCACTCCTGCGGTTCGAGGGTGATCACGCGGCTCGGGCACGACCCGCCGGCCCGGTACAACCTTATTCATGGGGAAGTCCCATTTGCGCGCGAGGGAGCCCGTTTGCCGCCGCACCGGCCGGGTGCTGTGCTGGTTCTGTGCCGTCTTACTCGGTGAGTTCCTCCAGCAGCCGGGCCGTGGTCAGCCCGGCCCGCAGGTACTCGACGAACAGCTCGTTGTGCAGCGCCCAGGGCGAGCGCCGGTCCCGGATCAGCCGGATCGCCGTCTCGGCGGAGTCGCCCCGGCGCATCAGCGCGTGCGCGACGACGAGACCGGAACGGTTGTACCCGTGGTAGCAGCGAACGAGGACCCTGCGGCCCTCGTCGAGTGCCTCGCACGCCGCCTCGGCCAAGCGGATCACCCCGGCGAGCTGCGTCCCGTCGAGCGGCCCGTCGGGAATGGGCCACACGTGATGCCGCACGCCCGGATCGGGGCCGTGTCCGGGCAGCCGCAGCAGCGTCTGCACGAGGTCGAACTCGTCCCGTACGACGGCGAACTCCGGATGGCCCAGGGTGCCCGTGTACTCGTGGCCGCCCATCCACAATCCGGGGACCACCTCGCTCCACGGGCTCTCCGGAGCCGGCACATCGGGTTTCCTGCGGGTACGCAACAAAGCCTCCCCACCATCACCGCCCGGGGGCCTGCCCAACTCCTCTCAAAGGTAACCGGGTTCTTGCCCCCGCAGCACCCTGCCTGTTCCCATGGTCGGGGGTGATGGTGCATGAATGGACTGCGCGTCATACCGACCCGGCGACACGGCCAGGAACGGCTGTACGTCTGCCTCCCGGACGGCAGGAACATCGCCTGGTACGACCGTGAGGCGGCCCGGGTCAACCTGCTCGGCGCGGACCGCGAGGACGACGTGCTCCGGGCCCTCGGGCCGTTCATCACCGGCCCGGTGACGGTGGGGCCGCCCTCGGTGCCGACCCCCGCCGAACTCGCCCGTCTGGCGCTCCACCCCGACGACGACCTGGCCCCCAACCGCCCCGGCGAGGCCCTCGTCGTCGCCCTCGACCGCGACCCCGGCCCGGCCCGCCGGCTCCGCCCCGACCCGCGCCGAAGGGCCCTGACGGCCGAGCAGACGGTCGGGGACGCCCTGGACGGTCTGGACGGCGGGGGCTGGCACACCCTGCACTCCGTGCCGCTCCCCGGCGGCAGCCGCATCCACCATCTGCTGATCGGCCCCGGCGGGCTGTACGCCGTGCACACCCTGTACGCGCGCAAGCACCGCGTGACGGTCGCCGACCCCATGGTCACCCTGGGCCGCCGCGAGCCGTACGCCCTGCTCCGCCGCGTCCGCGCCGACGCCGACCGCGCCTCCTACGCCCTGACGGCGGAGGTCCACCCCGTACTCGCCCTGCTGGGCCCCACGACGGTGTCGGTCCAGGCCCCGCCGCGTGACCTCCGCATCCTGACGGACACGGACGTCCAGAGCCTGGCCGGTCAGGGCGCCGTCCTGAAACCGGCGGACGTGGAGGCCCTGCACGCGATGGCCCGGGACCGGAACACATGGGCGCGGGTGTGAGGGTGTCGCACCGAACGTCCCGGCCGACCGGCCGCCGACCGCACGGCTACGGCAGCGGCCCGGCCCGCTCCGGATCCAGCAGCGGCCCCAGCAGGTCGCCGTACTCCTGGACCCGCGACGCAAGATCCCGAGCCTCGAAGTCCAGCCGGCCGGGCGCCCCGCACTCCTCGATCTCCTCCCAGGTCACGGGGGCCGAGACGGTCGGCTCGGGGCGGGCCCGGAGGGTGTAGGGGGTCGCCGTGGTCTTGCGCGCGGCGTTCTGGCTCCAGTCGACGAAGACCTTCCCGGAGCGCAGACTCCGGGTCATCCGGTGGAGGGCAAGGCGGGGCATGGCCTTCTCCGCCTCGACCGCCAGCTCCTTGGCGTACTCGGACACCCGCTCGGAGGAGGCCCCGCGCACGGCGGCGAGCAGATGCAGGCCCTTCGAGCCGGAGGTCTTGGCGTAGGCCTCGATGCCATCACCTGCGAGCCGTTCCCGCAGCCACAGCGCGACCTCGCAGCACTGCACGATGCTCGCGGGCGCCCCCGGATCGAGGTCGAAGACGATCCGGTCGGCCTCGTCCGGTGTGTCGACGAGCCACTGGTGGGTGTGGAACTCGGTGACGAGGTTGGCCGCCCACATCAGGCTCGGCAGGTCCTGCACCAGGACCATCCGCGAGGGCCCCTCGACCCGCGGCACCTCGGCGGTGGTGACCCACTCGGGCGTACCCGGCGGCACGTTCTTGGTGAAGAAGACCTGCCCGTCCGGCCCGTCCGGATACCGCAGGAAGGACACCGCACGATCGCGCAGATGGGGCAGCAGGACCTCGGCGACGGTCGCGTAGTAGTGCAGCACCTCGCCCTTGGTGAAGCCGGTGGCGGGATACAGCACCTTCTCCAGATTGCTGAGCGCGAGCCGTCGCCCCTCCACCACTGTGATAGGCGCCATACGATAAGAATCCCACGCGAACCAGGACGAACACTCCCGAGAGTGACCGGAAGGGTGCTGCACGTGAGATCCATCTGGAACGGCGCCATCTCCTTCGGGCTGGTCAGCATCCCGATCAAGCTGGTGAACGCCACCGAGAGCCACTCGATCTCCTTCCGCCAGATCCACACCGAGGACGGCGGCCGCGTCCGCTACCGCAAGTTCTGCGAGCTGGAGGACCGCGAGGTCACCCAGGCGGAGATCGGCAAGGGCTACGAGGACGCGGACGGCACGATCATCCCGATCACCGAGGAGGACCTGTCCAGCCTGCCCATCCCCACGGCCAAGACGATCGAGATCGTCGCCTTCGTCCCGGGCGACCGGATCGATCCGCTCCAGATGGACGCCGCGTACTACCTGCAGGCGAGCGGCGCCCCGGCGGCGAAGCCGTACACCCTCCTCCGGGAGGCGCTGAAGCGCAGCAACAAGGTGGCGATCGCGAAGTTCGCCCTGCGCGGCCGGGAGCGCCTCGGCATGCTCCGCGTGGTCGGCGAGGCCATCGCGATGCACGGTCTGCTGTGGCCGGACGAGGTCCGCGCCCCCGAGGGCGTGGCGCCCGACACGAACGTCACGGTCCGTGACCAGGAACTGGACCTGGCGGATGCCCTGATGGACACCCTGGGCGAGGTCGACCTGGAGGATCTGCGCGACGAGTACCGCGAGGCCGTGGAGGAGGTCATCGCCGCGAAGGCCGCCGGCGAGACCCCGCGCCAGGCCCCGGAACCGGCGACAGGCGGCAAGGTCCTGGACCTGATGGCGGCCCTGGAGAGCAGCGTCCGCGCGGCCCGCGAGTCCCGTGGCGAGGAGGCCGACGACCACGCCGAGGTCAAGTCGCTCCCGCAACGCAAGACGGCCCGAGCGGCCCCCAAGCAGACCGGCGGCAAGAAGTCGACGTCGACGGCGAAGAAGACGGCGGCCAAGAAGACGACAGCGGCCAAGAAGTCCACGGCGAAGTCGGGTCAGTCGGGCCAGGGCGCGAAGAAGACGGCGGCGAAGAGCACCGCGAAGAAGACGACGGCGAAGAAGTCGGCCTCACGCAAGCGCACGGCCTGAACCGTCTCAGGGCACGTACGCGATGTCAGGCCGCGGCGGCCTGCTCATGCCGGCCCCGAGGAAGTAGTCGACGTGGTGGGACTGCATGTAGCCCTTGAACGTCATGGCGTTCCGGTAGGCGGGGTTGTGGGCGAGCGTGTACAGCCGGTGGCTCGTCGGCTGGTTCGTGGTGAAGATGATCAGCTCGTCGTAGGACGCGTTGGTGTACACGGCCTCCTCGCGCCAGTCGCCGAGGATGTCGCCGACGAGCGTGGGACCGCCCTGGGCGGCCTTGACCGCACCGTGGTTCCAGGTGCTGACCAGCCGGGGCAGGCTGCCGCTCGGCGCCGGGCGGGCCGGGTCCCACTTCTCGATCTTGCCGTCGTTGAGCAGTTCCATGGTGAGGTCCCCGTCCCACCACAGCCCCAGTTGCGGCCAGGGGCGCAGCGAGGTGTCCGGCTCGGTGAGCCGGTTCGTGGACGCGTTGTACAGGCCGGAGAAGGACCAGACCTCCATGCCGGCGAAACGCGGGTCGACATCGCCCGCCATGCCGCGCCCCACGTCGCCGGGGCCGCCGCCGTGCCGCCAGATCACGTTGCCGTTCGCCGCGTCGTAGTAGTACTCCAGCAGCCCGCTCGGGTTGTCCTGCTGCACGCCGTAGCCCTCCAGGCCCGGACGGCCCGGGTCCAGGTCGGCGAGGTGGAAGCGGTCGCCGTGGATGATGCCCCGGGGTCCCATGGAGTAGCGCAGCGAGCCGTTCCCGTTGAGGACGAACCCGATCTCGGCGACCTCGTCCGTCCCGTCGCCGTCGACGTCGACGGCCCTGGTGTTGTGCCCGTCCGGCGCGTCCTGGCTGCCGCGCTGCCACGTCCACTGGCGGTCCAGTGAGTCGCCGTCGAACTTCCAGGCGCCCATCATCAGGTTGAAGGCCCCGTCGTCGCGCCGGTTCTTCATGTAGGCGACCAGGCTGGGCGTCGTGCCGTTGAGATACGCCACCCCGAGGCGGGCCGCCATCGGGCCGTCGGCCAGGTAGGTCGTCGGTACGGCGGACCAGTTGCGCAGCGCCCCGGTCCGGCCGTCGAGCACGGCCATGAACTGACGCGCGTCGTTCTCGTGCGTCCAGGTCGTCCCGTCGCCGAACCTGACCCCGTCGGCGACCCGCAGGGCGACCTCCGCGCGGCCGTCGCTGTCGAAGTCGTAGACCGTGACGCCGTCCCAGTGGCCCACGTCGATCGCGGACGACCCCGGCTCGATGTTGTCCTGGTTCCGGCTGTTCGGCCCCAGATCGACCTCCCACAGGAAGTCGCCGTCACCGCTGTACGCCTCCAGCTTCTGCGGGGAGGTCTGCCGGTCGACGACGTAGTCGTACTCGCCGTCGCCGTCGAGGTCGCCGACCCACACGAACTTCACCGCACCACCGGACCGTAACGGAACCCGCACCACGGGCTCCACGGCGTGGCCGGCCGTCAGCGTGAAGGCGCCGCTGGGCGCCTGCTCCTGGCCCCCGACGACCGGGGTCACGCGGTAACTGTTGGCGCGCGTCAGATCGGCCGTGGCGTCGGTGTAGTTCGTCCCGCCGGTCAGCGGACCGGGGTTGAGCTTGACGTACGCGCCGCCGGCCGTGGACCGGTACACGTTGAACCCGATGCCCTCCGGGTCGAGCCCCAGCAACCGCCAGGAGACGAGGACCTGGCTGCTGCCGGCCCGCACCGCCACGACCCCGCGGCCGAGGTCCTCCATCACACGTGCGGCCTTCACCGACGGGGCGGGGCTCGCACCGGCGACGGTGAGCGTGGCACAGACGGCCAGGACCGTCGCGGTAATCCTCATGCGCATGACAACTCAGCCTCCTTCGGGTTCCGGTGGTCATGGCGCGTGGTTAAGCGCTTTCACAGCCGTGATGGAAGCACTGAGCTGAGGGCCCGTCAATACTGGCGGAGCGAGGAGATGGTCATCCGTAAACGCTTACAGTCAGGCACTGCCGTGGCGGCTCACGGGGCGCCACGCTCGCGACGCCCCGGAAAGGAAATGAACTGAGCGGAACCGAGCTCTCTCAGGCCACGCGCCGCTGCCCCTCCTGCTCGGACTCGCCCTCGTCCTCGTCCGGCAGATGTACGTCGTCGACGGCGATGTTGACCTCCACGACCTCCAGACCGGTCATCCGCTCCACCGCGTTGACGACGTTGGTCCGGACATCCGCCGCGGTGTCGGTGATGGCGGCGCCGTACTCGACGACGAGATCGAGATCGACGGCCGCCTGGCGCTCGCCGACCTCCACCTTCACTCCCTGCGTGACCCCAGTGCCCCCGCCGGGCACCCGCTGGCGCACGGCCCCGAAGGCCCTGGTCATCCCTCCACCGAGGTTGTGAACCTCCGGAATCTCCCGGGCGGCCATGCCCGCGATCTTCGCCACCACCGTGTCCGCGATCGCGGTGCTTCCACGGGCGTCAGGGGAAGTACTGCTCCCGCTGCCGCCCTGCGGTGCCGTGGCCCCGTCCTGCTTTCCCGTCCTGGTACCGGGAGCGGTGTTCCTGCGCTGTGTGGTCTCCGTCATGACCGTCACCTCGATGACTCGGTGCGGGGGTATGAGCAGCGTCGTTCCTATCTACGGTAGAACAACGGTGCGTATGGGGCGAAAGTGGTGGGTATCCCCATGGCGGCACACGCGCGACCAGCCCACAACAACGAGAAAGAGCGGGACCCCGTACTGCTGGGTCCCGCTCTTCTTCTCAGGCATCTACGCTGGTCAACCATAAAGATCGTGTTGGCTGAAGCGAAGTGCCCCCGGCAGGATTCGAACCTGCGCACACGGCTCCGGAGGCCGTTGCTCTATCCCCTGAGCTACGGGGGCGTGTGCGTCGCGATTGCTCGCGGCGACGGGTAGAACACTACCAGCTCCCTCCGGGTGGTCATCAACGGGTTTCCGCTGCCGAGGACGGGTGTGTGGGTCGCCCGTGCGGGGTGGAAGTGGGGAAAACCCGGACGCGGTGGCAGGCGCCGACCTACTCTCGAGTTGTGCCAGGCGCGTCGGGTCGGGTGCTTGTTGTGGACGACAACAAGGTCATCCGGCAGTTGATCAGGGTCAACCTCGAGCTGGAGGGGCTGGAGGTCGTGACCGCGGCCGATGGTGCCGAGTGTCTTGATGTCATTCATCAGGTGCGGCCCGATGTGGTGACCCTCGACGTCGTCATGCCCCGGCTGGACGGGCTCAGGACCGCCGCTCGGCTGCGGACCGATCCGCTGACCCGTGACCTGCCCCTCGCCATCATCAGCGCCTGCACCCAGCACGAGGTCGAGGCCGGGCTCGATGTCGGCGTCGACGCCTTCCTCGCCAAACCCTTCGAGCCCACCGAACTGGTCGGGATGGTGCGGCAGTTGATGGAGCGGGCGCGGCGTCGGGAAGGACAGGGCGGTGGTGGTCCCGACATCGGGGGCGATGGTGCCCAGGCGCACACCGTCGATCAGCCGGCCATACCGTAGGTGACGAGCAGCCGCTCGGCCTCCTGAGGGAAGCCGCGTCCACATCCCGGACCCTCCCTAAACCGGCTCGCATACCCACCCCCCTCCTCCCATACGCTTGTGCCCGTGACCCCCGTCGAACTCTCCCGCACCGTGCTGCACGCCGTGCGTCGCGCCGTCGACGAGGGCGAGCTCAGCGTGACCGTGCCGGAGCGGGCCGTGGTCACGCCGCCGGGGCCCGGAGGCTGCGGCGACTACGCCACCAACATCGCCCTCCGACTGGCCCGAGCGGCAGAGCAGCCGCCCCGGCGCGTGGCCGAGATCCTGCGGGTGCGTCTCCTCGACGACCACCGCATCACGGACGTCGTCGTCACCGGGGCCGGGTTCCTCAACCTCAGCCTGGGAAGCGCGGCGTCCGTCGAGCTCGTCGACGAGATCCTGCGGCGCGGGCGGCAGTACGGCCACGCGGCGGGGCCCAGCGGGAACAACGTCCGGCTCCGGTGCCCGGCAGAGGTCCGTGCCGTCGTGGTCGCGGATGCCACGGCCCGTCTGCTGCGCAGCCAGGGCGACTCCGTCCGCATCTCGTACGACGGCCGGCCCGCGCCGGAGTGGGAATCCGTCCTGGGCGTGGACACCGAGGGCGTGGACACCGAGGGTGTGGATACCGCCGGTGCGGACGCCCCCTCTTCCCGAGGGCCCCGCCCCGGTCCCCAACCCCTCCCCGACTTCCCCATCCGCCCCGTCCCCGCCCCCGCCGACCCCCTCGCCCTCGGCCGGGACGCCGCCCGCTGGGCCCTGCTGTACCCCGCCGCGCACGACCTGCCCAGGATCACCGGCGATCATCTGGTCCAGCGGGAGACCAACCCTCTCTTCCGCGTCCGGTACGCCCACGCCCGCACCCGGGCACTGCTCCACAACGCCGCCGACCTCGGCTTCGACCCCGAGCCAGGCCCCGCGCACACACACGAAACCGCGCACACACACGACACGGCACCGCTGATCGCCGCACTCGGCGACCACCCCCGTGTCCTCACGGCCGCCGCCACCGACCACACCCCCGACCGCCTGGCCCGGCACCTCGTCACCGTCGCCGATGCCACGCTGCCGCTGCTCTCCGCCGTGCTGCCCCTCGGCGAGGAGAAACCCTCGGCCGCCCACCGTTCCCGGCTCGCGCTCGCCGAAGCCGCCGGGACGGTGCTGGCCGGCGGCCTCGCCCTGCTCGGTATCGACGCACCCGATCACCTCTGAAAGACACGAACATGAGCCGTTCCGCACACCCCGCCGGGCCCCGTCACGCCGATGTCTACCCCGAGGGCCACTACTCCGCCCCGCCCACCGACCTCAACGCCCTGGACCCCAAGGTGTGGGCCGAGACCGTCACGCGGGACGAGGACGGAGTCGTCACCGTCGGCGGTATCACCGTCACGGAGCTCGCCGAGGAGTTCGGTACCCCCGCCTACGTCCTCGACGAGGCCGACTTCCGGGCACGCGCGCGTGCGTGGCGCACCGCCTTCGGGACCGACGCCGACGTCTTCTACGCGGGCAAGGCGTTTCTCTCCCGTGCCGTCGTGCGCTGGCTGCACGAGGAAGGGCTGAACGTCGACGTCTGCTCCGGCGGCGAGCTGGCCACCGCCCTCTCCGCCGGCATGCCCGCCGACCGCATCGCCTTCCACGGCAACAACAAGTCCGTCGACGAGATCACCAGGGCCGTCGAGGCCGGCGTGGGCCACATCGTGCTCGACTCCTTCCAGGAGATCGCCCGGGTCGCCCACATCGCGCAGAGCCTCGGGAAGCGGCAGAAGGTCCTGATCCGGATCACCGTCGGCGTCGAGGCCCACACCCACGAGTTCATCGCCACGGCCCACGAGGACCAGAAGTTCGGCATCCCGCTGGCCGGCGGGCACGCCGCCGAGGCCGTACGCCGTGCCCTGCAGCTCGACGGGCTCGAACTCGTCGGCATCCACAGCCACATCGGCTCGCAGATCTTCGACATGTCCGGGTTCGAGGTCGCCGCCCACCGGGTCGTCTCGCTGCTCAAGGACGTCCGCGACGAGCACGGCGTCGAGCTGCCGGAGATCGACCTCGGCGGCGGGCTCGGTATCGCCTACACCAGCGACGACGACCCGCGCGAGCCGCACGAGATCGCCAAGGCGCTCAGCGAGATCGTCAGCCGTGAGTGCGAGGCCGCCAAGCTGCGCACGCCGCGCATCTCCGTCGAGCCCGGGCGCGCCATCGTCGGCCCGACCGCCTTCACGCTCTACGAGGTCGGCACCATCAAGCCCCTCGACGGGCTGCGGACGTACGTCTCCGTCGACGGCGGCATGTCGGACAACATCCGCACCGCGCTGTACGACGCCGAATACAGCGTCGCGCTCGTCTCCCGCACCTCCGACGCGGCGCCGATGCTCGCCCGCGTCGTCGGCAAGCACTGCGAGAGCGGGGACATCGTGGTCAAGGACGCGTTCCTGCCGGCCGACCTGGCACCGGGTGACCTCATCGCCGTACCGGCGACGGGCGCCTACTGCCGGTCCATGGCCAGCAACTACAACCACGTGCTGCGGCCGCCGGTCGTCACCGTGCACGACGGCGAGGCCCGGGTGATCGTCCGCCGGGAGACCGAGGAGGACCTGCTGCGTCTCGACGTCGGCTGAGTCACGCCAGGGGTGGAAGATCTCCTGTCTTCCACCCCCGTACAAATGAAATAGATATCTCACGATCCGGACGAAGGGCAGAAAGTCCCGTCCGGTGAGTGAGACTGGTGAAACCGTAGACGGTATGAGGAAACGAGGTCGGATGATGCGTACGCGTCCGCTGAAGGTGGCGCTGCTGGGCTGTGGAGTGGTCGGCTCAGAGGTGGCGCGCATCATGACGACGCACGCCGACGACCTCGCAGCCCGGATCGGTGCCCCCGTCGAGCTCGCGGGCGTGGCCGTACGGCGGCCCGACCGGGTCCGGGAAGGCATCGACCAGGACCTCGTCACCACCGACGCCACCGCCCTCGTCAAGCGCGGCGACATTGATGTCGTGGTGGAGGTGATCGGCGGGATCGAGCCCGCCCGGACCCTCATCACCACCGCCTTCGAGCACGGCGCCTCCGTCGTCTCCGCCAACAAGGCGCTGCTCGCCCAGGACGGGGCCGCCCTGCACGCCGTCGCCGAGCAGCACGACAAGGACCTCTACTACGAGGCCGCCGTCGCCGGTGCGATCCCGCTGATCCGGCCGCTGCGCGAGTCCCTCGCCGGCGACAAGATCAACCGGGTGATGGGCATCGTCAACGGCACGACCAACTTCATCCTCGACAAGATGGACTCGACCGGGGCCGGCTACCAGGAGGCCCTCGACGAGGCCACCGCCCTGGGGTACGCGGAGGCCGACCCGACCGCCGACGTCGAGGGCTTCGACGCCGCCGCCAAGGCCGCCATCCTCGCCGGCATCGCCTTCCACACGCGCGTGCGTCTCGACGACGTCTACCGCGAGGGCATGACCGAGGTCACCGCCGCCGACTTCGCCTCCGCGAGGGAAATGGGCTGCACCATCAAGCTGCTCGCCATCTGCGAGCGAGCCGCGGACGGTGCGTCCGTCACCGCGCGCGTGCACCCGGCCATGATTCCGCTGAGCCACCCGCTGGCCTCCGTCCGCGGCGCCTACAACGCCGTGTTCGTCGAGTCCGACGCCGCCGGGCAGCTCATGTTCTACGGGCCCGGAGCGGGCGGTTCCCCGACCGCTTCCGCCGTGCTCGGCGATCTCGTCGCCGTCTGCCGCAACCGGCTCAGCGGCGCGACCGGACCGGGCGAGTCCGCCTATGCCGCCCTGCCGGTGTCGCCGATGGGCGACGTGGTCACGCGCTACCACATCAGCCTCGACGTGGCCGACAAACCGGGTGTTCTCGCCCAGGTCGCGACCGTGTTCGCCGAGCACGGAGTCTCGATCGATACGGTTCGCCAGTCGGGGAAGGACGGCGAGGCCTCCCTCGTCGTCGTCACGCACCGTGCGTCCGACGCCGCCCTCACCGGGACCGTCGAGGCGTTGCGCAAGCTCGACACCGTGCGTGGTGTCGCCAGCATCATGCGGGTTGAAGGAGAGTAACCAGCAATGACCCACCAGTGGCGCGGAATCATCGAGGAGTACCGGGACCGGCTGCCGGTATCCGACACCACGCCGGTCGTGACGCTCCGGGAGGGCGGCACGCCGCTCGTGCCGGCGCAGGTGCTCTCCGAGCGCACGGGCTGCGAGGTCCACCTCAAGGTGGAGGGCGCGAACCCCACCGGGTCCTTCAAGGACCGCGGCATGACCATGGCCATCACCCGGGCCAAGGAGGAGGGGGCGAAGGCCGTCATCTGCGCCTCCACCGGCAATACGTCGGCCTCCGCCGCCGCGTACGCCGTGCGGGCCGGGATGGTCTGTGCCGTGCTCGTGCCGCAGGGCAAGATCGCGCTCGGCAAGATGGGCCAGGCCCTCGTGCACGGCGCGAAGATCCTGCAGGTCGACGGCAACTTCGACGACTGCCTCACCCTCGCGCGCGCTCTGAGCGACAACTACCCCGTCGCGCTGGTCAATTCGGTCAACCCGGTACGTATCGAGGGCCAGAAGACGGCCGCCTTCGAGATCGTGGACATGCTCGGTGACGCGCCCGACATCCACGTCCTGCCGGTGGGCAACGCGGGCAACATCACGGCCTATTGGAAGGGCTACAAGGAGTACGCCGCCGACGGCGTCGCCGCCCGGACCCCCCGGATGTGGGGCTTCCAGGCCTCCGGCAGCGCCCCGATCGTGCGCGGCGAGATCGTCAAGGACCCGTCGACCGTCGCCACCGCCATCCGTATCGGCAACCCGGCGTCGTGGAACCACGCGATCGCCGCGCGGGACGAGTCCGGCGGCTTCATCGACGAGGTGACGGACCGTGAGATCCTGCGCGCCTACCGGCTGTTGGCCTCGCAGGAGGGCGTCTTCGTCGAGCCCGCGTCCGCCGCGTCCGTCGCCGGTCTGCTGAAGGCCGCCGAGCAGGGCAAGGTCGACCCGGGGCAGCGGATCGTGTGCACCGTCACCGGCAACGGGCTGAAGGACCCCGACTGGGCCGTCGCCGGCGCCCCGCAGCCGGTCACCGTCCCCGTCGACTCGGCGGCCGCGGCGGAGCGCCTCGGACTCGCCTGACGTGCGCGAACGTGCCGAGCGGCGGTGTTGCGCGCGGCACGGTCCGGCGGTAGTCGGCGCGTGGCCCGGGGAGTAACCCCCGGGGGGTGCACAGGGCTCATAAGACACCCAAAGTGCGCCGCCAGTGCGCCCGAAGTAGCCAC
>NZ_JBHUQX010000127.1:0-21846 GCF_042674225.1 Streptomyces sp. NPDC056948 | reverse complement strand
CTTCGCCTCCGGCTCCTCGTCCTCTTCCTCGCCCTCGTCGGGTCCGGAGTCCTCGGGCTCCTCGTCCTCTTCTTCCTCTTCTTCCTCGGCGTCTTCGTACTCGGCGTCCTCGGCGTCGTCGTCCTGCCCGCCGGGCACCACGCCCGTCAGCCCGTCGCGCACCTGGGCCGTACGGCCGTGCAGCCGGTCGGCGAAGGCGTCGAGCTGACGCTCGACCATGGCACCGGAGGCGGCCTTGCCGACGCCGCGCAGGTCCTCGCGCAGCTGGTCCCTGATCTCCTTGAACTGCGGGTTGTTCTGCAGCTGCTGCTGGATCAGCTCCGCGACCATGCGCGGGCTCAGGTTCAGCTTCTTCCCGGCCACCAGTCCGCCGATGGCGATCGCCATCTTCAGCTTTTTGGTACGTCCCAGGAGGTATCCGGCCCCCACCGCGAGGCCCAGTCCCGTTCGGTTCATTGTGCCGTCCCTTGTTGGCCTGTTCCCGCGCTCCCGCGCGAAGCGGTCTCCAACCGGTCGAGGAGTTCGTCCTCAAGACGGTCGAACTCCTCGTCCGTGATCTCTCCGGCCTCCAGCCGCTCCTCCAGGCGGGCCAGTTCGGCCTGGACCGTGGCGGGGTCGTAGTAGATCCGCTCGGCCTCCTGAAGCACCTGATTGATGGCCCAGGCGCTGCCGCGCACGGGTGCGAGCGGCAGCAGCAGCACCTCGGAGATCAGGCCCATCTCGTCACCCCGCTCCGGTGGTGTCCGTGCCGCTCGCCACGGTGCCCGCCGGCTCGGCCGGGCCGGGCTCGACGAAGCTGTACGGCGGCAGCGGACCGTTGACCCGCACCTCCAGGTGCGGCATGTCCTTGCGAGCCTGCTCGACCGCGGCCAGGAACTGCTCGGCCGACTCCCGGTCCACCAGGTACGACACGTTGGCCAGCCAGCCGGTGGACTCGGGGCCCACACTCACGTCCTCGGCGGCGGAATCCAGGGCGCTGCGGAGTGCGGCGGCGTCGTCGGCCTCCCTGGCCTTGACCGCGGCCGCGACCAGCTCGCCGAGCCGGATCTTGTCGTCGTAACTGCCGCCGCCGGACTGCCGGTTGGCCTCCGCGAGACCGCGGATGTCGGGGCTCTCGGCCATCACCTGGTGCAGGACGGCCTCCTCGACGTGGTTGGCCTTGAGGTTGTACTCGACCCGGCCTTCCAGGGCCCGCAGGCGTTCCTTGTAGTGCTCGGCACGCTCGGCGAGCACCCCGGTGATCGAGTTGTCGTCCGGGGCGACGCTGCCGAACCGCATGGGCAGCACGCAGCCGGCCGCGCCCGCTTCACTGAGCACGTTCTGGTGGGCGAGCAGGTCCCTGCGCTTGGGCCGCAGCCCCTCGGGCGCCTCACTGACGACGGCCGCCAGCTCGCCCTCGCGCAGGATGCGCACCGGGCGGGGCGGGTCGCCCACACCGCCCATGCCCTCGGGCAGCGCCGGGTGCGCGGTCGCCGCGATGCCGTAGACGTAGGTGCTCACTCCTGCTCCTCCTTCCGGCGGGCCGACGTGCTCTTACGGGCGCGCGGACGGGACTCGCCCTGGCGCTCGGAGCCGTCGTCGCGCGCCTGCTTGAAGGCGTCGGAGATGGTCTCGGCGGCGCCGGACAGCGCCCCCTTGGACTTGCCGCGCGCGCCGGACTCGGTCATCTCCCCGACCAGGTCGGGCAGGCCCGGGTCCTTGCGCGGCCCGGCCTCCAGGTCGAGCCGGTTGCACGCCTCGGCGAAGCGCAGATAGGTGTCGACGCTGGCGACGACGACGCGTACGTCGATCTTGAGGATCTCGATGCCGACCAGGGAGACTCGCACGAATGCGTCAATGACGAGCCCCCTGTCCAGGACAAGTTCGAGTACGTCGTAGAGACCGCTGCTGCCGCCTCCGCCGCCGGACTGCTGTGCCGGTACGACAGTCATGCCGGGTGTTCCTCCTCGTGTGTGGGTGCGGGTCCGGTCGGGCGGCCTAGCGGCCGCCGGACCTGCGCGCGTCGGATCGACCGCGTTCGTAGCGGCGGACGCGCCGGTAACCCGTGAGCTGCCCCTCGGCGTCGAGCTCCACCTGGTAGCTCGCCATCAGGCTCATCGTGTCGGGCACGCGCTCGAGTTCGAGGACCTCGACCTCCAGCGCCCAGCCCTCTTCCGTCTGCTCGAAGGACGACACGGATTCGGCTTCCATGCCGGTGAGTTCCGCGAGCTGGCCGCGCGCCTGACGCAGCACGTCCATCGGGCTCGGCCGCTTCTGGGCCGTCTGCTTGTCGTTCGATGTGCTCGAACTCTGGGAGTCCTGGGGTTTCTGTGAACTCTGTGACTCTTGCGTGTTTCTTGTGTTCGACATGGCCACCTCCCCCTCCGTGTGGCCGCAAGAGTGTTCGCCAAACCTCTACGGGCTCATGCATCTGCCACCCGCCGGGAGAAACGGGTGGGGCTCAACCGCGCAGGGCGTTCAGCCGCCGCCGGGCCGGTCCCAGCGCCCGGCCGCGGTTCAGCAGGCCGGACCAGGGGTCGGTGCGGGCCTGCTCGACGGCGTCGGCGATGGTCCAGCGGCGGGCGTGCAGCTCCGGGTCGTCGAGCTGGTCCCAGGTGATGGGTGTCGCCACGGGCGCGCCCGGCCGGGGCCGGACCGTGAGGGGCGCGACAGCGGTCTGGGCGTACGCGTTGCGCTGCACGTCGAGGTAGAGCCGCTCACCGCGGTCCTTCTTGCGCGCGGCGGTGGTGAGCCGGTCGGGATGCGCGTCGACGAGGGTGTCGGCGACGTCCCGGGCGAAGGAGCGCACCTCGTCGAAGTCGTGCCGGCCGTTCAGCGGCACGATCGCGTGCAGTCCGCGCGAGCCCGTGGTCATCAGCGCCGAGGGCAGCTCCAGCTCGTCGAGCAGCTCCCCGACCAGCCGGGCGGCCTCGCGCACGGCCTCGAAGTCGTCGCCCGCGGGGTCGAGGTCGAAGACCAGTCGGTCGGGGTGGCCGACGCTGTCGGCGCGGGACAGCCAGCGGTGCAGGGCGATGCTCGCCTGGTCGGCCAGGTAGAGGAGGGTGGCGGTGTCGTCGCAGACGGTGTGAAGGACGGTGCCGCCCTCCTTGGCCACCTCGACGCGGGTGATCCACTCCGGGTAGGAGTCCGGGGTGTTCTTCTGCATGAACCTCGGGCCGTCGAGCCCGTCCGGGTGCCGCTCCAGCATCAAGGGACGGCCGCGCAGGTGCGGCAGCATGAAGGGCGCGACGGCCCGGTGGTAGTCCACCAGGTCGCCCTTGGTGTACTCCTTGGCGTCCGCGCCGCCCGGGAAGAGCACCTTGTCCGGCCGGTGGACCGTCACGGTGCGACGGCCGGCCCGCACCCTGCGCGTGCCGTCGCCGCCGCTCACGGCACTACCGCCTCCTCCACCAGCAGCCGCCCGGCCGCCGCGATCGACTCGGCGTCGATGCCGGCGGCGTGCAGCGCCTCGGCAGGGGACGCCGAGCCGGGCATCGACCGTACGCCGAGGCGGACCAGGCGCGGGACGGGCCGTCCGTCGGTGAAGGCGTCGAGGACCGCGTCCCCGATGCCGCCCTCCGGGTGGTGGTCCTCGACGGTCACCAGGCAGCCGGTCTCCTCGGCGGCCCGGCGCAGGGTGGCCCGGTCGACGGGCTTCACGGAGTACAGGTCGATCACCCGCGCCTGGATGCCCTCCCGCTCCAGGGCGTCGGCGGCGGCCAGTGACTCGTGCACGGTGACGCCCGCCGCGACGAGGGTCAGCCGGTCGCGTTCGGAGGAGCGCAGCACCTTGCTCCCGCCGACCGGGAACTCCTCGTCGGGGCCGTAGAGCACCGCGCTCTCGCCGCGCGAGGTGCGCAGATAGCGGACGCCCTCCAGGCCGGCCATGGCGCCGACGAGCCGGGCGGTCTGGTTGGCGTCGCACGGGTACAGCACGGTCGAGCCGTGCACCGCCCGCATCATCGCCAGGTCCTCCAGGCCCATCTGGCTGGGCCCGTCCTGGCCGATGGCGACGCCCGCGTGCGAGCCGACCAGGTTGATGCCGGCGCCGCTGACGGACGCCATCCTGATGAAGTCGTGGGCCCGGGTCAGGAAGGCCGCGAACGTGGCGGCGTACGGCATCCAGCCGCGTGCCGCGAGCCCGACCGCCGAGGCGACCATCTGCTGCTCGGCGATGTAGCACTCGAAGTAGCGGTCGGGGTGCTCCTTGGCGAAGAACTCGGCACGGGTGGAGTCGCCGACCTCGCCGTCCAGGGCGACGATGTCGCCGCGGCCGGTGCCGAGCGCGGCGAGTGCCTCGCCGAAGGCGTTGCGGGTGGCGACCTCCTCGCCCTTGTCCCACTTGGGGAGTTCGTAGTTCCCGGTGTGGACGGCGTGCAGCATGCGGGCGGCGGGCGGCTCCTGCACCGATACGCGGATGTCGCGCGATCCGCCGAGTTCGGCGATCGCCTCCTCGGCCTCCGGCAGCGGCTTGCCGTGCAGGCCCTCGCGGTCCTGCACTCCCTCGACGCCCTTGCCCTTGAGGGTGCGGGCGAGGATCGCGGTGGGCTGCCCCTTGGTGGAGGCGGCCTCTCCGTAGGCGCGGTCGACGGCGTCCACGTCGTGCCCGTCGACCTCGATGGTGTGCCAGTCGAAGGCCTGGAAGCGGCGGGCGTAGGCGTCCAGGTCGTGGCCGTGCCGGGTCGGGCCGCGCTGGCCGAGGCGGTTGACGTCGACGATCACGGTGAGGTTGTCCAGGTGCTCGTACCCGGCGTGCTCGGCGGCCTCCCACACGGATCCCTCGGCCAGCTCGCTGTCGCCGCACAGCACCCACGTGCGGTAGCCGGTGCGGTCCAGCCGCTTGCCGGCCAGCGCGATGCCGACACCGACCGGCAGGCCCTGCCCGAGCGAGCCGGTGGCCGTCTCGACCCACGGCAGGCGCTGCGGTGTGGGGTGCCCTTCGAGGCGGCTGCCCAGCTTGCGGAAGGTGAGCAGTTCCTCGTCGTCGATGGCGCCGGCCGCCTTGTACGCGGAGTACAGCAGCGGCGAGGCGTGTCCCTTGGACAGGACGAAGCGGTCGTTGCCGGGGTGGGCGGGGCGGTCGAAGTCGTAGTGGAAGTGGTGTGCGAGCAGGACGGCCAGCAGGTCGGCCGCGGACATCGAGGACGTCGGGTGCCCGGAGCCCGCGGCGGCGGCCGCGCGGACACTGTCCACGCGCAGCTGCTGGCCGAGATCGGTGAGTTCACCGGTGTTCATGAGTCTCCTTTCGCGGAGTCGTCCGGTGGGTCGGAACGCTTGACGGGGCCGGGGGCGATATCGGGGCCCGGGGGTGGTTGATCGTCAGGGGGCCGGCGAGCGGGCCCGGGCTGGTTCTTGGCAGGCTCGCCGCCGGGCTGGTTCTTTGCGGGCTCGCCGCCGGGCTGGTTCTTTGCGGGCTCGCCGCCGGGCTGGTTCCGCGCGGGCTCGCCCCCGGGCTGGTTCCGCGCGGGCTCGCCCCCGGGCTGATTCTTGGCAGGCTCACCCCCGGGCTGATTCCTGGCGGGCTCACCACCCGGCTGGTTCTTGGCAGGCTCGCCACCAGGCTGGTTTCGCGCGGGCTCGACCCCGGGCTGGTTCCGCGCGGGCTCGCCACCCGGCTGCCCCTCGGCGGGCTCATCGCCGGGCCGGCGGCTCCTGGTCCGCGTACCGCCGAGCGGTCCCTTGGCGGGCTGGTCGGCGGGCCAGGTCCTGGTCGGCTCGCCGCGCGGCCGGCCCTTGGCGAGCTCCTCTTCCGAGCGCCGCTCCGCGGCCCCGGATCCAGGCTGCACCTGCGTCACCCCGGATCCGGGCTGCCCCTTCGCGGGCTGGTCTCCGGCCCGGTCCGTCCCGGACCCGGTGCCGGTCCCCCCGTCGTATGTGTCGGCCTCGACCGCCGCGCCCGGCCCCGAGCGGGCGCTCGCCTCCTGCCGCGTCGCGGGCCCGCCCGGCACCCGGGCCAGCTCCGGCGACGACGTGTCCAGGGGCACGGACCAGGACCGTACGAGCCCCAACTGCACGGCCTGGCGCGGCAGTACGGCGTCCAGCAGCCAGTCGGCGGCGACCCGGACCCGGTTGCCGGGCATGGCGGCGAGGTGATAGCCACGCGTCACCGCACCCGCCGGTACCCCGGACAGCGCCACGCCGAGCGGATTGGCCGCGGCCTTCGCACCGCCCAGGTCGACGACGAAGCCCAGGTCGCGATGGCGGTAGGGCGTGCGCGCCCCGCCGAGGCCGAGCGACGCGGCGACGTTCTCGGCCGCGACCTTGCCGTGCCGCCAGGCGTGCTGCGCGGTCATCGGCGTATAGCTCCCCGGCTTCTCCAGATCGGGCACCGCGGCCGCGTCACCGCACGCGAACAGCTCCGGCCGCCCCGGCACCTGGAGGTGCGGGTCGACGAGCAGCCGCCCCTGCTCCAACGGCAGCCCGAGGGACTCCACCAGCGGGTCGGGCCGTACGCCCACGCACCACACCAGCGTCCGGGTCTCGACGAACTCGCCGTCGCTCAGTACGACCCCGTCGGACGTGGCCTCCTGCACGGAGGTCCCCATCCGCACGTCCACGCCCCGCTGCCGCAGCACACGGTCGGCGGTGGAGGAAAGCTTCTCGTCCATCTCGGGCAGCACCCGCGACGCCACGTCCAGCAGGATCCAGCGCGGCCGCATGCCCTGCCGCAGCGGGTGCTTGCGGACCTGCGCGTCGGTGAACATCTGCCCGTGCGCGGCGACCTCGGATCCGGTGTATCCGGCGCCGACCACGACGAAGGTGCAGCGCGCGGCGCACGACTTCGGGTCCTCGGCGGTGGCTGCCAGCTCCACCTGCCGGGTCACGTGGTCGCGCAGGTACAGCGCCTCGGGCAGCCCGCGGAAGCCGTGCGCGTGCTCGGCGACGCCCGGGATGGGCAGCAGCTTGTTGACGCTGCCGGCGGCGAGCACCAGCCGGTCGTAGGAGAGTGTGCCGTCGTCGCCCTCGGGGCCGGTGTAGTGCAGGGTGCGTCCGTCGAGGTCGATCCGGTCGGCCTCGCCGAGTACCAGCCGTACGTCCGGCAGCGTGTCCGAGAGGGAGACCGTGACCCGGCGCGGCTCCAGAACGCCGGCGGCGACCTGGGGCAGCAGCGGCAGATACAGGAAGTAGTCGGTCGGGTTGAGCAGGGTGATGTGGGCCCTGCCCCGCGTCTGCCGGGCCAGGGTGCGCGCCGCGCGGTAACCGGCGAAGCCGGCACCGACGATCACGATGCGGGGTCGACTCACGGTTCGCCTCCGGCGCTGTCGCGTACCTCGGGAGCCTTCCGCGTCCCCCTGGCCAGGGCACCCAAACGTCAGCCGGGCTCCTCCCGGGCGGACACCGCCGGTTTCCGGACCGGCGCCCGGGTACCCGGTGCGGGATACGGACCGCCCACGTCGCGGAGGCACTCCCCCATGCCCGAGTACGGTTACTTCCTCTCGTGCGAGCAGTACGGACCCGCCGAGCTGATCGAGCAGGCGCGGATGGCCGAGCAGGCCGGATTCCAGGCGCTGTGGATCTCGGACCACTACCACCCGTGGAACGACGAGCAGGGCCAGAGCCCGTTCGTCTGGTCGGTGATCGGCGCGCTGTCCGAGGCGGTGTCCCTGCCGGTCGAGACGGCGGTGACCTGCCCGACGGTGCGGACGCACCCGGCGGTGGTGGCACAGGCCGCGGCGACCAGCGCGGTGATGACGGACAACCGCTTCCGGCTCGGGGTCGGCTCCGGCGAGGCGCTCAACGAGCACATCCTGGGTGACCACTGGCCACCGGCCCATGTCCGTCTGGACATGCTGGAGGAGGCCATCCAGGTGATGCGCCGGCTGTTCACGGGCGAGGAAGTGAACCATCACGGGCCGCACTACACGGTGGAGAACGCCCGCCTGTACACGGTCCCTGACGAACCCATCCCGATCGACATCTCCGGCTTCGGCCCGGCGGCGACCCAGCTCGCCTCCCGCGTCGGCGACGGCTACATCACCATGGCGCCGGACGAGACGATGGTGGAGCAGTACCGCAAGGGCGGGGGCGGCGGAAAGCCGGTCAGCGGCGGCACCAAGGTCTGCTACGACACCGACGGCGACGAGGCCGTACGCACCGTCCACCGCCTCTGGGCGAACGAGCAGCTACCGGGCGAGCTGGGCCAGGTGCTGCCCTCCCCGAAACACTTCGAGCAGGCGCAGACGCTGGTCACCGAGGACATGGTGCGCGAGAACCGGGTGTGCGGCGACGACGTGGACGACCACGTGGCCGAGCTGAAGCAGTTCACCGACGCGGGCTTCGACCGGGTCTACGTCAACCAGATCGGCCCCGACCTGCGCGGCTTCTTCGACTTCTACCGCACGAAGGTGCTGCCGCAGCTGGGGAGCTGACGGCGGACCGGCCCGGCCGGCTTGCGTGCGGCCAGGATCCCCGCCCCCATGGTCAGGGCCCCGCCCGGCCGCCCCCGGTTGCGCGACAGCCACTGCTGCGGGCTGCCCGCCACGGCCTCGTCGTCGAAGCGCCCGTGCGCGCCGAAGTCGTGGCCGTGCGGCCCGTCCGCCGGGGCCCACAGGTTCACCGGGCCGCCGACCGTGCCCTCACCCTGCTGCGCGCGACGGGCCGGGCCCGCCATCCGGTTCAACACCCAGTCGAACTATGGGGTGTTGAACCCCTGGATCGCGTGCTTGGCCCCGCAGTACGCCGACTGCAGCGGAATGCCCCGGTAGGCGAGCGCGGAGCCGACCTGCACGAACGGTGCAGCGGCCGCGCGGCCGCATATGGCGCAGCGCGGCCCGGGTGCCGAACACATAGCCGAGGTAGGTCACTTCGGCCACCCGGCGGAAATCGTCCGCGTCGGAGACGTCCACGCCGACGACGAGAGCCTCACCCCCGGCGCGCTGCACCTCCGCGTCACGCCCTGGGGCGGGGTACGTCCGGGTCGTCCGTCGGCCGCGGGGGCACGGTGCCCGGGGCGGGCGGGGCCGGGGGCACGGGCGGGTACGGCAGTCCACCGGCCGCAGCGGCGGCCTGGCCCGCGCTCTCATGGCCCGGGACCACACCGGCCCCGTGCCCGGAACCCGGGCGGGCCGGCCGGGCCATGCCGCGCAGCACATAGGCCGCGGCGCCCAGGATCGCGGCGGTGATCAGCGCCGCCGCCCAGTCGGGCAGGCCGAGGGCGAGGGCCAGTCCCACGGCGAGTGCGAGGGCCGCGCCCGCGTACAGGGCGAGGGCGCCGGACGCGGCGTACAGCGTGGCCCTGCGGCGCTGCTTGCGCGTCTGCTCGCGCAGTTCGTCCCGTACGGTCTCACGCGCCACCTGTGCCAGCTCGTCAACCAGATGCTTGTCCAGATGCTCCAGGTGATCCATCGGCTTCATACCCGGCCGGGTACCCGTGCCCCCCGGCGCGTAACTAGGCTCGTCCTCATGGAGATTCTGGGTGCCACACTGCGCGTCTGCGTCGACGACCTCGAGACCGCGATCCCCTTCTACGAGCGGCTGGCGGGCGGCAGCGCCCAGCGCTTCGAACGAGGCGGTGTCGAGGTGGCGGCGATCGGCTGCTTCCTGCTGATGAGCGGTCCCTCGGCCGAACTGGAGGTGCTGCGCAAGGTCTCCGCGACGATCGCCGTCAAGGACGTCGACGACACCCACCGGGTGCTCACCGAACTGGGCGCGCACATCGTCGCGGGCCCCATCGCGTCACCGGCCGGCCGCAATCTGATCGCACTGCACCCGGACGGGTCGATCTACGAGTACGTCGACCGCAACCCGTGATGCCGGCCGGGGCCGGACTCAGCGCCGGTCCGGCCCCGTGACCATCTCGGCGGTGATCGCCCAGCGTTCGTGGTCGCGCCAGTCCCCGTCGACGAAGAGCATCTTCGGCGAGAAGCCCTCCAGCCGGAACCCGCAGCCGCGGGCCAGGGCGATCGACGCGGCGTTCGCGGGCTGGACGTTGATCTCCAGCCGGTGCAGCCGCATCGGGCCGAACGCGTACCGCACGACGAGGTCCAGCCCTTCGCGCATCAGCCCCCGCCCGGCGGCGTGCACGAAGGCGCCGTAGCCCAGCGCCCCGGACTGGAAGCCGCCCTCGACGATGTTGTTGATGTTGATGAACCCGGCGATGGCCCCGTCGCCCTGCTCGCAGACGAGGAAGCCGGCCTTGGACGGGTCCTCGATCAGCCGGCCGGCGTACGCGGTGTAGCCCTGGGCGCTCTCGGGCGGGAAGAGCCAGGGGTGGTGCAGGTCCTTGCTCTCCCGTGCCCGGGCGGTGAACTCGGCGCCGTCCCCGTAGGTGAAGTGGCGTATGCCCACCCGGGGGCCGTCGGCGAGGTAGCGGGATGCGTTGTGGGGCACCCCGCCACAGTAGCCGCGCCTCCCGTCAGGAGCCGGCGACCGGCAGCCGGAGCTCCCCGGTGTTCCGCGGCCCGCTGACCACGGTCACCGGTTTGATCCCCCGGTTGCCGAAGTACGCGTCGTCGCTCGCCGCGATGACGAAGCTCAGCCGGTGCCCTTTCTCGTACCGGTGCACAATCCCGGGCAGCGTGACGGTGAAGCTCTTGGTCACGTCCGGCACCCGGACCGGCGCGACCAGACGCCGCACCAGGGTGCGGGTGCCGTCGGGGGCGACGTCGTAGAGCTTGGCGAACAGGACGAGCTTGTCGGCCGCGTCGCCGGAGTTCTGGGTGCGCTCGGCCTTCGGGGAGTGCACCTTGAGCGTGGCCCGGGGCGCGCCGACGACATCGAGGGGACTTGTCAAGGGGGCGCTGGTCCAGTCGAGGTAGGTGCCCTTGGTGTCATGCGGTGGCGGGTCGGGCAGTCCGATGAGGCCGGAGAGCGAGCTCTCCGAATGGCTTGTGGGGATCAGCCCGTTGGTGTAGGCGCGGCTGCCCCGGGCCACCTTGTTCCGGTTGTCGACGAGCTTGCCGTCGCCGGAGAGATACAGCGTGCGGCTCGGCGCGGGGAGGCGGTCTGCGGTGGCGTAGGCGCGGCTCGGGTCGGTGATCCAGTCCCGGTGATAGGCGAAGGCCGGTCCCGTGTCGACCTGCGTCCGGCCGCGCAGATGGCGGTCGAACCAGGCGAGGACGCGCCGGCCGACGTAGCTGGTCTCCAGGTTGCCCTTCGACAGATCGAGTTCACCGGCGGCCGGACCGGTGAGCCCGCCGCTGTGGCCCCAGGACTGCCAGATCATCTTCACGGGGGTGCCCTGGGCGCGGAGCGTTTGGTACGTCGCCGTCGCCTCGTTGAGGTTGAAGAGGGTGTCGGCCTGCCCCTGGACCAGCAGGGTGGGTGTCCTGACGCGGTGGAGGTACGAGGCCGGGGAGACGCTGCGGGCGAAGGCGAGCAGCTCGGCGGTCCGGTCGGCGGGGTAGCTGCCGGAGTTGAGTGTGTGGATGGTCCGGCAGGCCTTGGTGACGAAGTGCAGGCAGGACATGGAGTTGATGCGGGAGGGGTCGAGGCTGGGCTGGAGCAGCGGCTGGCCCTCGCCGATGAGGTAGAAGCCGTTGGTCCACTGCCACTTGAAGGCGCCCGGGACGCCGGTGCTGCCGGTGGCGTTGTTCGGGTCCAGCGCGTACGCCAGGTCGTTCCAGGTGATCATGGGGACGAGCGCGTCGAGGCGGTGGTCGACGGCGGCCGTCGCGAGCTGGACGGCGCCGCCGTAGGAGCCGCCGATCATGCCGACGCGCGGGTCGCCGGGCCGGTCGAGGGTGACGAAGTCGGCCTTGGTGCCGTCGTCGGCGGCGCGTCTGCCGCCCAGGAAGTCGACCAGTCGCGCGGTGGCGGCACCGTCGACGGCCGGGTCGTCGAGGGAGATGAGACAGCCGCTGCGGCCGAATCCGAGCCCGGAGTAGATGAGGGAGACGTAGCCGCGCTGGGCGAAGGCCTTGCCGATGGTGTCCGTCGAACCGTCCGACTTGCTGCCGCCGAAGCCGTTCGTGCCGAGCACGGCGGGTGCCCGGTGGTCCCGGTCCACCCCCGCCGGGCGGTACAGGTCGGCGTCGACCGTGCAGGACCGGCCACCGGCCTGGACGGTGAACTTGAGCGGGGTGACGGTGTAGGAGTCCGCCGCGGTGGCGGGCGGAGCGAGGGCGAGGGGGACGGCCAGGGCGGCGCCCAGAGCGAGAGCGAGCGGCGCGCGAGATCTGGGCACGCGTCGGGACACACGGACCTCCACGGTGGGGACAACCCGGATACCGACCAGTAGGTACTTGGTCGTAGTCATCGTGTGACACGTGTCAGGGAGCGTCAATCACCGAAACGGGGGTTTCTTGACAGGATTTCAGTAACGGCATGTTCAGCTCAGGGCGGGTTCGTCGAACGTCAACGTGCCTATACCGGCGTCCAGTTCGGCCGTCATCCCCAAGGGCATCGTCAGCGCGCCCTCGCCGTGCCCGAACCCGAACTCCTCCACGACCGGGACACCGAGTCCGCCGAGCCGGTCGGCGAAGACCGCGCGCAGGTCCTCGTACGGGCCGCACGTCGCCCAGGACCCGAGCACGATCCCGGCGACCCCGTCCAGCCAGCCGCCGCGCAGGAGTTGGGTCAGATACCGGTCCAGGCGGTACGGGCTCTCGCCGACGTCCTCGATCAGCAGCAGTCCGCCCCGGGCCGCCGCGTGGGCGTGGGGTGTGCCGAGGTCGCTCGCGAGCAGGCTCAGACAGCCGCCCAGCGTGACGCCCCGGGTCCGTCCGGGCACCAGCGCGCCGCCGCCCGGGGGCACGGCCGTGACGGTCCGCACGGACTCCGGCTCGAAGAGGGTCGCCCGCAGATGCTCCTGGGCCCGGGCGTTCTTGAGGAAGTCGACGCCGGCGACCGCGGGGCCGTACAGGGTGACCAGTCCGAGGCGGGTGGCGAAGGCCTGGTGCAGGACGGTGATGTCGCTGAACCCGGCGAACACCTTCGGGCCCGCCGCCCGCATCGCCGCCCAGTCGAGCAGGTCGACCATGCGCTGCGCCCCGTACCCGCCCCGGGCGCACAGCACCGCGGCGACGGACGGGTCGCACCAGGCGTCCCGCAGATCGGCGGCCCGCTCGGCGTCCGTGCCGGCCAGGTAGTCCAACGCGCTGTGCCGGCCGAGCACATGGGGCGCCACCACGGGCTCGAGGTCCCAGCCGCGCAGGATGTCGAGCCCGGCCTGGAGCCGCTCCTCGGGCACGGGCCCGCTCGGCGCGACGACGGCGACACGGGCGCCGGGGGCGAGCCGGGGCGGTCGCAGAAGCTGGTTCACGTGCTGAGCTCCAGAGTCGGGATGCCGCGCGGATCGAGCCGGAACACCTGGGCGTACAGCGAGAGTTCGGCCTCCAGGGCGCGCACCATGGTCTCCGCCCGCCGGAACCCGTGCCCCTCCCCCTCGAAGGCGAGATAAGCGTGCGGCACCCGCCGCCCCTCCAGCCTGGCCAGGAACCGCTCGCACTGGACGGGCGGGCAGATCGGGTCGTCGAGGCCCTGGAGCAGCAGGAACGGCACGCCGAGGCGGTCGGCGTGGGCGGCGGGCGAGCGCTCCGCGTACCGCGCGGGCACCTCGGCGAGCGGCCCGATCAGGCTCTCCAGGTACTGCGACTCGAAGTCGTGGGTCTCCCCCGTGCCCCAGCCGGTGAGATCCAGGATGGGGTACTTGATCGTGCCGCAGGCGTAGACGTCGGTCCCGGTGAGGGAGGCGGCCGCGGTCCAGCCGCCCGCGCTGCCGCCCCGGACGGCGAGCCGGCCGCGGTCGGCGGTGCCCTCGTCCGCGAGGGCCAGGGCGACGGCGGCGCAGTCCTCGACGTCCACCACGCCCCACTGCTCGCGCAGCCGCTCGCGGTAGGGGCGGCCGTAGCCGGTGGAGCCGCCGTAGTTCACCTCGGCGACGCCGATGCCACGTGAGGTGAAGTAGGCGATCTCCAGGTCGAGCACCAGCGGTGCTCGGCCGGTGGGCCCGCCGTGCGCCCAGACGACGTACGGCGGCAGCTCGTCGCCGGGCGCGACGCAGCCGGGGTGGTGCGGCGGGTAGATGTGGGCGTGGATGTCACGCCCGTCCGGGCCGGTGAAGCTGCGGATCTGCGGCTCGGGGTAGTACGCGGGGTCCACGGCGTCGTCGTGCTCGGCGCCGATGACGCGGGCGTGGCCGGTGGCGGCGTCCAGCTCCACGACCTCGTAGGCGCTGCGCGGGCTGGCCCCGACGGCGACGACCCGCTCGCCGTGCGCGGCGAGGGTGGGCGCGAACTCGGTCCAGGGCCCGGCCGCGTCGACGACCTCGCCGGTCTCGGGGTCCAGGATGCCGAGGGCGGTGGCGCCCCGGCCGTGCACGACGGCGACCAGTCCGCTGTCGAGCGGCGCGAACCACCGCATGCCGAGCTTCCACAGCGCCCCGCCGAACTCCTCCTCTCGGGGGCACAGCGGCTCCCCGTCCAGGTGGAGGTTCCACCAGCCGCTGCGGTCGCTCGCGTGCAGGAGGCGGCCGTCGTGGGTCCAGTCGGCCTGGGCGATGGACTCGCCGGGCCCGCCGGCCACGGTCCGGGCGTCGTGCAGGGTGCCGTCGGGGCCGACGTCGGCGAGGATCAGTTCGGTGCCGTCCCACGGCATGCGCGGATGGTCCCAGGCGAGCCAGGCCGCCCGCCGCCCGTCGGGGGAGAGCTTGGCACCCGTCACGAACCGGTGCCGGGCGTCGGTGAGTTCGCGCACGGCGTCCCGGTCCTGGGCGGCGGAGCCGTCGAGCGGGACCGCGGCCAGGACGCGGCGCACATCGGTGGGTCCGTCGCCGGTGAACTCCTCCAGCACGCACCACACCTCGCCCCGCTCGGGCCGCGGCAGCGGCTCCGCCCAGCGCAGGCCCGCGCCCACGGGAGACACCGGCGTGAGCGGGCGAGGCTCGCCGCCCGGCTCGTACCGGTACAGCCGCTGGTCGGCGAAGTTCACGAACACCACCAGCGGGCCGTCGTCGGCCGCGTGTGCGGCCCACGGGTGGCCGCCGTACTCGATGACCCGGCTGCGCACGTTCCACGGCGCCGGCAGCACCGGCTCCTCCGTGCCGTCGGTGTGCCGCCGCACCAGGGTGCGCCGGCCGCCCTCGGCGGGGCGGGGCTCGGTCCACCACACCTCGTCGCCGACGAAGCCCACGTACTCCGGGTGCCCGTCGTGCGCGGCGGCCAGGGCCGCGTCGATGGGCGAGGGCCACGCCCCGTACGCCAGCGTCCGCACTCTCTCCCCCACTCCCCTAGGCCGTCCGAAGGAACCGGTCGAGTACCCGCACACCGAAGTGCAGCGCCTCGACCGGGACCCGTTCGTCGACCCCGTGGAACATGGCCCCGTAGTCGTAGCCCTCCGGCAGCTTCAGCGGTGTGAAGCCGTAGCCGGTGATGCCGAGGCGCGAGAACTGCTTGGCGTCCGTGCCGCCGGACATGCAGTACGGCACGACGTGCCCCTCCGGGGCGAACTCCTCGACAGCGGCCCGCATCCGGGCGAACGTCGCCGAGTCCACCGGCGACTCCAGGGCGACCTCGCGGTGGTGGAACTCCCACTCCACGTCCGGCCCGGTGAGCCGGTCGAGGGTCTCGCGGAACTCGTCCTCGCCGCCGGGCAGATACCGGCCGTCCACCTGGGCCACGGCCTCCCCGGGGATCACGTTGACCTTGTAACCCGCGTTCAGCATCGTCGGGTTGGCGCTGTTGCGTACGGTCGACTCGACGAGCTTCGCGGCGGGGCCCAGCTTCTCGAGCAGCGCGTCGATGTCGGTCAGGTCGCTGTCGATGCCGTACAGCGCGGCGAGTTCGGTGAGCGCCGACCGTACGGTCGGGGTCGGCCGCAGCGGCCACGCGTGCTCGCCGATCCGGTTGATCGCGGCCGACAGCCGGGTCACCGCGTTGTCCCGGTTCACCTTGGAGCCGTGCCCGGCGCGTCCGCGCGCGGTGAGCTTCAGCCAGGCGGTGCCGCGTTCCCCGGCCGCGATCGGATAGATCTGCCGCCCGTTGCCGTCGTGGAAGGTGAAGGCGCCCGACTCGCTGATGCCCTCGGTGCAGCCCTCGAACAGGGCGGCGTGTTCGTCGGCGAGGAACCCGGAGCCGTCCTCGGCGCTGGCCTCCTCGTCCGCGGTGAACGCGATGACGATGTCCCGCCGGGGCCGTACGCCCTGCCGGGCCCAGGCGCGCACCACGGCGAGGATCATCGCGTCCATGTTCTTCATGTCGACGGCGCCGCGCCCCCAGACGACCCCGTCGCGGATCTCCCCGGAGAACGGGTGCACGCTCCAGTCGGCGGCCTCGGCGGGTACGACGTCCAGATGGCCGTGGAGCAGCAGCGCGTCCGCTTCGGGATCGGTGCCCTCGACGCGGGCGACGACATTGGTCCGGCCCTTGGTGCGCTCCAGGAGCGTCGGCTCGATCCCGGCCTCGGCGAGCCGCGCGGCGGCGTACTCGGCGGCGGGCCGCTCCTGGCAGTCGCCGCCGCCCCGGTTGGTGGTGTCGATCCGGATCAGGTCGGACGTGAACGTCACGACCTCGTCCAGCGCCTGCCCGTCCACCTGCTCAGCCATACTGCTCCTCCACCGCGGCCGAGACGATCGTGGTGACCGCCTTGAAGGCGCGGATGCCCTCGTACATGGTCGCGCTCGTGCAAGCCACCTTCCGCTCCCCGATCCGGTCCACACCCGGCACGACGGTGGCGGCCATCGCCAGATGCTCCGCGTCGAACTCGACGGCGACGGTGAACGGGCCCCCTCGCACGGGTTCATGACGCACCGCCAGCGCGGCGGCCTCCTTGGCCGCCGCCCGGATGTCGGCGGCGGTCCGGGCGGGGGTGCGGCACACGGCCGCGTACCGCGACACATGGTCCTTCACCGCGACCTTCGGCGCCTCGGGCGCGTACCCGAGGGCGTCCTCGCAGGCGATGTCGTCCCCGGTGACCAGCACGACCGGCACCCCGAACTCGGCGACGACATGGGCGTTGAGCAGCCCCTCGCTCGCCCGTACGTCGTTCAGCCACACGCCCGTGATCTGGTTCGCGAGGTAGGTGTGGGCGAGGACGCCCTCCATGCCGGCGCCCGCGTGGTAGCCGACGAACGCGATGCCGTCGACGTCGCCGTGCTGCACGCCCTCGACCATGGAGAGGGCCTTGTGCCGGCCGGTGAGCAGCTGGGCCCGTTCGTCCAGCTCCTCCAGCAGCAGATTGCGCATCGTCGCGTGCGCCTCGTTGATGATCACCTCGTCGGCGCCGCCGTCGTGAAAGCCGAGCACGGCGGCGTTGACGTCGGAGGTGAACAGCGAGCGGCAGCGCTCCCACTGCGCGGCGCCCGGCACCACGTCGTCCGGCCAGGTGACCCCGGTGGCGCCCTCCATGTCGGCGCTGATGAGGATTCTCATGACGAGCCGTCCCGGATGGAGATCTTCATGGTTCGTCACGTTACGCGCTGCGGGCCCAACCGGCTACGACGTCACCAGCGGATCGGCAGGTCGGTGAGGAACGAGGTGAGCCGGTCGGCGAGAAGCCGGTGGTCGTGGGCCGAGTAGTGCCAGTGGCAGCCCGTGTGGTCGAGGCCCGTGGCGTCCAGGGGCCAGTAGCGGACCCGGCGGTCGCCGGCGCCGGTGCGCTCCTGGACGACCTGCTCGACGTGTCCGGCGAACGGTCCGGCGCCGACGGCCAGCAGGGTGGTCCCGGGGCCGTAGCGCGTCCGCAGCTTCTGGAGGAAGCCGCTGTAGGCGCTCCGGTACGCGGCGGCGAGGCTCTCGTCCGTCCAGGGCTCGCCCGGGTTGATCGGGGTCGAGAAGTCGTTGGTGCCGAGATGGACCACCACGAGGCCGGGCCGCCAGGTGCCCGGGTTCTGCCAGACGTCGCCCGGCACGTTCAGCAGCGCGCGGTCGTAGAAGGTGCGGTAGTTCTCCTCCGGCGAGCCTCCGTTGTAGTTGCGCACCATGCCCCGGCCCGAGTACGCGTTGAGCTGGTAGTCGGCGCGCAGCCGCCGGGCGGTGAGGGCGCCGTAGCTGACGTCCGCGTTCGTGGTGCGCTTGAGCTGCTCGTCGGTGCAGTCGCGGGAGGCCGAGAGGTTGCCGTAGCCCGCCGTGAGGGAGTCTCCGACGAACTCGATCTGGCGGCCGCGCGCGGTCGGCCGGGCCAGCACGGCACCGCCCGGCGCGGCGACGAAGCCGCCGAACGCGCTGGTGCTCCAGGGGGTGTCGTTGCGTTTGACGAGCCGCACGGTGTGCGCTCCCTTGCCCAGCCCGTCGACCCAGTGGGTGGTCTTCCCCGGCGTGACGAGGGTCGCGACGGTGGCTCCGTCGACCTGGACGTCGTAGTCGGCGGCCGGGTCGTCGAGCACGATGCCGACGCCGCTGCCCCTGATCCGGCCCTCGAAGTACACGCCGGGCCAGCTGTACCGGAGCACGTCCCCGGCGTCCTCGACCCGCCCGGCGGTGTGCACGCTCGCCGCCACCGAGTCCTTGTCCGGTGCGGCGGCGGTGGCCACGGCGGACGTGCCGAGCAACACCATCGACGCGGCCGACGCGACCAGCATCCGTGACCAGGGCAACGTCATGACTGTCCTCCGGAGGACGAGACTCGTGCAGGGACAGGGGGATCTCCGGACCGGCCGGGGCTCACTGTGCGGTCCTCAGCAGTGTCGTCACCCGGGAGCCGCCGAGACAGCCCGCCGCCACCGCCGCCGCCACGGCTCCCGCGGAGGCGGCGGCAAGTCCCAGCCATGGCCACAGCGACCAGCCGATGTCCAGAGAGAACAGCAGGGCGGGGGTGGCGACGGCGGTCACCCCGACCCCCATCAGCACTCCGAGGAGCGTCACCTGACCGGCGTACACACCGGTGAGCCAGGACCGGAACCGCCGGTCGGCGCCCGCGGCGGCCAGTGCCGACAGGTCCGGCCGCATCTCCTGAGTGGCGAGGCCCACAGTGAGGAAGGCCAGGGTGGCCGCCACGAGCATCAGCACCACCGCGCTGCCCAGAGTCGTGGCCCTCAGCACCTCGGCGGCGACCGGGCCCCGTTCCACCTCCAGCGTGAAGTAGCCACTGCCGATGTCCGAGGCGAGCGCTCCGCGCGCGCGGTCCTCCTGTTCCGCGGAGATCGAGCCGTCCGGCGCGGGAAGGTAGAAGTAGGCGGAGTTGGGCTGCTCGACGCCGCCGAGCGCCTTGAGGCCGGCCGCGCTGATGTAGATGGCCGGCAGGTTGCGGTACTCCGAGCGCCGCTGGGCCGCGACCGCGTCGAGGCTCTTGGTGTCCAGCTCCGTTCGGCCCGTGTCCATGACGGGGGACTTCGGCGCGGTCACGGTCAGCCGGCCGCCGGGTGCGAGCCGCTCGTCCAGGACGACGGCGCCACCGGCGGACAGCGCCCCGCGCTCCCGGGCGGTGGGTTTCCTGCCGAGCACCGTGGAGAGGTCCGCCTCACGGATCACCATGACGGCGGAGGGCCGGTCGGGCAGCGGTGAGGCGGCCTGGTACTCGCCCCAGTAGGACCACGCGGTGCCGTCCGGGGCCGTGCCCTCCGGGGCCGGCGGGCTGGCGATGGCCATGGCCGTCAGCCGCTCGCCCCCGAGGGCCTCCTCCATGGCGGCGACGGTGGCGGGCCCGGGCACCTTCGTGGCGTAGGCGAAGGCCGAACCGTGCGGGGAGTTGGGCTCGTACGACTTGCCCACTTCCGCCGTGAGCCCTCCCATGGCCGCCAGGACGAGCCCGGTCAGCACCGTGAGGCTGGCCACCACCGTTCCCATGGTCGCCGAGCGGGACGCGGAACGTGCCAGGAGCCGGGCCCCGATGCGCTGCATCAGCCGGAGCCCGTCGGCGCGGCCGGCGCTCGACGGCAGCAGCCTCCGTACGAGAACGCCCGTGCCGATGACCAGGCTCAGCGCCCCGATCATGACGGTGAACGGGGCCTTGAGGGACGCGCCGGCGACGGCCAGCAGCAGACCGCAGGTCAGCAGGACGCCGAGCATCACCTGCCCGCGGCGCGGCGCGCGGTCCTCGAAGTCGGCTTGGTCCCGCAGGGCGGCGACCACATCGCCGCCGACTCCGCGTGCCGCGACCCGGGCCGCGATCGCCGGAGTGAGGACGCCGAGCAGTGCCAGGACCGCCGTCGACCAGGCGTCCAGACGCAGCCCGCCCCAGAGTTCACCGTTGCGCTCCGCCGCCCAGGGCTTCAGCAGCCACGCACCCGCCACACCGGCCCCGACGGCGAGTCCGGTGGCGAGAAGTCCCACCAGGATCCCCTGGTGGGTGATGACCGACCGCCTGGTCCTCGGCCCCGCACCGGCCGCGGCCAGCAGGGCGAGCTCGCGTCGGCTGCTGCGGACGACGATCGCGTAGACAGCCCCCATCACCAGGCCGAGTTCGCCGAGCACCAGGACCGCCAAGCCGAGGACCCAGGCGGCCGCGGACTCCTCGGGAAGCAGGGAGTCCGGGGCGTCCCGGGCGACGTCGAAGGCGGTGGATCGGGGTTCGAGGCGCCAGCCCTGCTCGGTCATGGCCCGCTGCGCCCGGGGCGTGAGCGCGTCCGGGGTGTGCCACACGACGACGGTGCCGTCCTGCGCCGCGGCCATGGAGCTCTCCTGCCCGGGCTTCGGGAGAGCCGGTGCCTGGCCGGCGACCACGGCGGGAAGGGCCACCACGAACTTCCGCAGGGTGTCGGTGGGAATCGCCGCGATGCCTGTGACCTCGGCCTTGGCGCCGCCCTCGCCGAGGTCCACCCGCTCTCCCGGCCGTACCCCGAGCCGTGCCGCCACGCTCGGCGAGAGGGCGACCTCGTCCGGTGCCCGCGGCGCCCTGCCGTCGGTCAGCACGAACCGGCCCCGGTGCAGCGGCCGGTCGAGTTCGAGGCCATAGCCGAAGGAGTCGACCTGCAGACCGCCCAAGGAGACGGCGAGCGGCCCGTTGACCTCGGGGACGACCTCGATGTCCCGGCCGGCCGCGTTCGCCAGCGCCCGCGGCCCTTCGGCCAAGGCGCGCTCCGCACCTAGCTCCGCGACGAAGTCGAGGTTGCGCAGTACCCCCTGCGACCGGCCGATGAGTGTGCCGACCCGTTCGTCCTCGGGAATCTCACTGGTGGCCCGGAGCGTGACCAGCGTGACGGCCAGGGTCAGCGGAACCAGCAGCGCCGCCGTGAGGGCCAAGGTCCGCTTGCGGTCCCGCCGTACTCGCCGGAGGGCGACCCGGAGGGCGATCCTGCGTGCGCTCACGCGGCAGCTCCGGTGTCTTCCCCGACGACGCCGTCGCGCATCCGGACCACGCGGTCGGCCCGGGCCGCGACCGCCTCGTCGTGGGTGACGATCACGCAGGTCGCCCCGGACCGCACCAGCGACTGGAGGCTGTCGAGGACCTGGGCGGCGCTGTCGCTGTCCAGCGCCCCGGTCGGCTCGTCCGCGAGGATCAGTCCTCGGCCGCCCGAGAAAGCCCGGGCCAGGGCGACGCGCTGCTGCTGCCCGCCGGAGAGCGAGTCCGGGTAGCGGTCGGCGTACTCTTCCATGCCCACGGAAGCCAGCGCCTCTCGCGCCTGCGCGCGGGCCTTGCGGCGGGACATGCCGTCGAGTTCGGCGGGCAGAGCCACGTTCTCCGCCACGCTGAGGATGCGGACCAGGTTGTAGTCCTGGAACACATAGCCGATATGACGGCGCCGGTGCTGGTAGAGCTCCGCCTCCGCGAGCGCGTCGATGCGTACCCCGGCGACCATGACCGTGCCCGTGTCCGGGGGCTGCAGTCCGCCCGCCATGGTGAGCAGGGTGGACTTGCCGCATCCGCTGGGCCCCATGACCGCGGTGAGGGTGCCCTCGCGGACTGTCAGACTCACCCCGCGCACCGCCTGGACCTCGACCTCGCCACTGCGGTAGCGCCGGGTCACGCCGTCCAACACCAACACCTGTGTACCTCATTCATCCGTACTCGACGATGGCTGCGAAACTGGATGAAGGCTGCCGGGCTGCTTTCCTC
>NZ_JBHUQX010000126.1:0-21862 GCF_042674225.1 Streptomyces sp. NPDC056948 | reverse complement strand
TTCCCGCACTTGGTGCGGGAAGGCCCCCTGCTCTTTTTCACTTCAGTTGTCCGATTCTTCCGCCTCACCAACAGCGGCGCTCTCGGCCACCTCTTCGAAGAGAGCATCCACGTCACGGAGTGACATGGGACCACAGGCCGCCTGGAAGACCTTTCCGTCACTCCAGGCGATCATCCATCCTCCGTCGGACAGATCATGCCTTTCGCGCGGCACGAGGACGCCTTCCAAGTTCGTTTCGCTCACATCGATCCGAATGTGCCACCCAGGATTATCCGTCGTGGCCATTCTGATGCCGAACTCGTGCTCCCATTCGCCGTCGCAGTTGGATGCGTACCACGACTGGATATAATGAATGCTCCGGCCCTCATCAGGGGCAGCCGAGGGGCTTCTCCCAGTCTTGCGGCGCACGCGCGTCACCCCCGTTCGGAAGATTGATGTGAGGCGTTTCTACTACCGTACCGTCCGCATTCGTATGCGCGGGCCCTTCTAGATCAAACCTCTTCACGAGTTCGAAAGGCGCTGGATTCCGCGGGTTGGACTGCGGCGCCCACTCTGCATACTTCTTGATCTGCCCCGTTCCACCGTGACGCACGAACGTAGTATGAGGGCCTTCGGCATCGTAAGTAGGTCGCTGCCCAGGCTTTCGTCCTCCCATGTTGTGCACGAGAAGACTTCTGTCACCCGCCACAACATAGTAGGTGTGCAGATCACGGACGGTGAGGTTGTGCACCGTGGCCAAACCCATCGTCCACCGCTTCACCGAAGTGACCTGCACACGCGACCCCGCGCGGGCACGCAGCCACTCCCCCGCCGCCAGATCAGTGGCGTCGACCCACTCCCCAAGCTCAGGCACCCAAAACGGATGACCATCGGTCGCCGTGACCGAAGCCGTCTTCGTGCCCTTCTTGCCGTCGATGTCCACCGTGATCTTGACGAGATGCTTGAGGCCCTTGCCCCTGATCTCGGCTGTGACCGTCTCGACATTCGTCTCGCCCGTCTCCGGGTCGGTCGCCAGGACCTTGTCGCCGATATCGACGTCCTTGATCGGTTTCGTCGAACCGTCGGCCATCAACACCTTGGTATCGGGTGTGAAGCTGTTGCCCACCTTGCAGGTGACGGCCTCCGTCACCTCGTCCGCCGCCTTGCTGCTCTTGCGCCAGTCCTGGAAGCTGTCCCAGAGCCTGCGGCTCAGGCCTCCGATGCGCTTGATCAAGGCCCAGGCCTTGTCCATCTTGTTCCAGTACTTCGCGGCCAGCCGTGCCAGCGGTCCGCCGGCCACGAGTGACGACACCACATTGAGTGCCGTGGCCCCGCAGGAGCCCAACGCCCCCGTGGTGAAGCAGTCCAGCGCGTCCGTGATGCCCAGCTCGTCCGCGACGATCTTCGCCAGTTCCTTGGCGACGGCGATCGCCCGCTGCTTGGCCGCGTCCACCCGCGCCTTCTGCTGGCGCGCCCGGTGCTGCGCCGGCGATTCCTTCGGCTTCTTGACGCCGTAGTACGTGTAGTAGGTGTCGGTCGCCTTGACTTCCCACCCGCCGTCACGCTCCAGGGTGCAGGTGATGCCGACGTTCACGCAGTCGTCGGGCTTGAGGCCGCTCGGGTCCGAGAAGGTGACCGGGTTGTTGTTGCTGTACGAGTAACCGTTGATCTGCTGCGGGTCGGTGTAGTCGATGATCGGGTCCGCCGAGATGAAGCGGCCCGTGTCGGAGTCGTATTCGCGCGCCCCGAGGGTGGTCAGGCCCGTGGACTTCTGGACCGTCCCGCCGACAAATCCCTTGTCGTTCACCCAGGCAGGAGACGAGGACGACGACGTGGACTCGTCGCGCGGGTTGCCGAAGGGGTCCGTGCGGCGGCGCGTCGTCTCGCCCGTCTTGGCGTTGATCGCCAGTTGCGCCGTTCCCTGGTGATCCGACGCCAGGAAGTGGACACCGGACGCATCACGCATGGCGATCTGCATGGCGCCGAACGCGTAGTAGCGAGTCGTCGTCACCTTGGACGTCGACTTGTCCAGGTGCAGCTCCATGCCCGGCAGGTAGAACGTCTTCTCCTTGGAGGTGTCCCGGAGAATCCGCTCGCCCGACGCGTCGTACGTGTACTGCGTCACCGTGCCGTCAGCGTTCGTGACCTTCGCCAGCTCGCCCTGCTTGTCCCAGTCCAGAGACTGGGTGTCCCCGTTGAGAACTCGGTTCTTGGTGTTGCCTGTTACGTCATAGGTGTAGGTGTCTTGAGACGTGACCTCGGGCGTCGTGCTCGTGGCCGCCGTCTTCGCCATGACCGAAGACAGCGTGTGCGGCCCGGATCCGTCGCCGAGCAAAGCATCGGTCAGGACGCACTGGAGATCCTGGCCGTCGACGACGGTTCGACCGACGGGACGAGCGATGAACTCGACCGTCTCGCGCAGGAATACCCGACACTCTTACAGGTCTTCCACCAGTCGAATTCCGGTGGCCCGTCGGCCCCGCGGAACAAGGGGCTCGACCACGCCAGAGGGACGTTCGTCTTCTTCCTGGATGCCGACGACTACCTGGGCCCCGAGGCCCTGGAACGCATGGTGGCCATGGCCGAGAAGAACGGCACCGACATCGTGCTCGGCAAGATGGTGGGGGTCGGCGGGCGCGGGGCGCCCACCTCGATGTTCCGGCGCAACCAGCCGCGGACCGACGTCTTCTCGTCCCGCGTGTACTGGACCCTCAACCCCATGAAGCTGTTCCGCCGTGACTTGCTGGAGCGGCTGGGGCTGCGATTCCCGACCGATCTGAAGATCGGCGAAGACCAGCTCTTCGTCGGCCCGGCCTATCTCCACGCGAACGGAATCTCCGTACTCGCCGACCATGACTGCCTGTTCTGGGTCGAGCGTGAAGACAGCGGCAACATCACGCTGCGGACCGGCGGTTCAGAGCCCCGGCTACGTTTTCTGCCCCGCATGGTCGACATGCTCCTCGAGCACGTGCCGCCCGGCCCCGGCCGTGACCACCTGGCGCACCGCCACCTGACAGTCGAGGTGCAGCAGCTGCTCGAGCAGCTGGTACACGAGCCTCGCCCCGAGCAGGAGAAGGCGCTGGCCCGGCTCGCCGAAGTCATCGCCCCGCTGTGGCACGAGGGACTGAACGACCGGCTGTCGGCGATGGCCCGCCTGCGCCTGCACCTCGTACGCCACACCATGCTGGACGAGTTACTCGAACTGCTCCGCTTCGAGGGCGAGCTGGGCCGGACCGGCGTCTCCACCCCTGTTCTCGTCGACGGCGGCCGCGCCTACGCCCGCTACCCCTACCTTCGCGACCCTGCCCGCGGCATCCCCGACACCTGTTACGACGTCACCCGGCAGCTCGGGGTACGCCACGGCGTCACCCGCGCCGAACTGTGCGGCACTGCGCTCCACCTCGCCGGGTACGGCTATCTGCACCGGGTCTCGACCGAGGATGTGAGCACCGATGTCGTCCTCCGCGAGCGGAGCAGTGGCACGGAGTACCGGCTGCCCGTCACCCACACGGCGACGCCCGGTCTCGGCAAGGAGGAGGACAAGGGGCGATACGCCTACGAGAACGCCGGCTTCCGAGCCGTCGTCGACATCACCACCGCCGCCGACGGCACCCTCCTCCCCGACGGACTCTGGGACATCTCCCTCGCGATCGGCGCTCAGGGCATCACCCGCGAGGTCCGCATCGGCAGTAAGCGGGACGCCGGCCTCTCGGGCGCTGCGGCAACACACATCCTGCACACCCCCGGCGGGATCCGCGCCGTCACGCTCTATGCGACCAAGCCCCATGGCAACCTCACTCTCGACATCGGCGAGCGCAAGCACAAAGTCCTGCCGCAGGTGAGTCTGCACACCGTGGGGTGGGCCCCGGACACCCCCAGGGAGCTGGAATTCGCCGGCCGGTGCACCCTCGCCGCGCACCCGGACGGCGCTCTCACCGTGCATCTGGAGGACGGACAGGGCGACACCGCCGTCTTCCCCGCCCGCACGGTCTCACAGCCCGACGGTGACTTCGTCGTGCGCGTGCCGGTCACGGAATTGGCGGCGGGCCGCTGGACAGGGCGCCTCCGGCTCGGCCCCTGGTCGTCGGATCTGCCGGCACTCCCCGCGAACCTCGCCCCGGCCAAGTGGCGCCGCCGCGGCCTGCCCTGGTACGCGAAGCCCGTCGCGGAGCGCCGGAGCGGACACTTCGCGCTCGAGGTGGCACGGACTCACCTGCTCCGGGCCGCTACCGCTCGCCTCAAGCCATAGGCCGACGCGCCGGTGCGCTGCCGAGGAGCCATGCGTCCCCGCGTACTCACCCGGGTACACACCCCGGGGGCCCCTGGACACATCGTGAGGTTAGGCTAGCCTAAGCTTGATTCCAGCCAAGCGGCTCTCAGCCGTGCCCGCAGTGGCTCCGTACGCACGAAAGCAGACTCAGTCATGTCGAACGCCAGAACCGCCCGCTTCTCCCGACGCGGCATCCTCGCCGCCGGGGGTGCCCTCGGACTCGGCGCCCTCGTGACCGCCTGCGGCAGTGGAGACTCCAAGGACGGCGACTCCGACGCCGCGTCGGGCGGCAAGTCCGGCCCGTGGTCCTTCAAGGACGACCGCGGCAAGAACGTACAGCTGAAGAAGACCCCCGCGAACATCGTCGCCTTCACCGGCGTCGCCGCCGCCCTCCACGACTACGGCGTCTCCGTCAAGGGCGTCTTCGGCCCGACCAAGACGCAGGACGGCAAGCCCGACGTCCAGGCCGGCGACATGGACATCAGCAAGGTGACCATCCTCGGCAACACCTTCGACCAGTTCAGCATCGAGAAGTACGCCGCCCTCGCCCCCGACGTGCTGATCAGCACGATGTTCGACGACGCCGGCACGCTCTGGTACGTCCCGGAGGCCTCGAAGGACAAGATCGCCAAGCTGGCCCCCAGCGTCGGCATATCCGTCTACGACCGCCAGCTCACCGAGCCGCTGCAGCGCATGTGGGAGCTGGCCGAATCCCTCGGCGGCGACGTGAAGTCCGCGAAGGCCACCGACGCCAAGAAGCGGTTCGAGGAGGCCTCCGAGCGGCTGCGCAAGACCGCCAAGGCACACCCCGACATCAAGGTGCTGGTCGGTTCCGCGAGCCAGGAGCTCTTCTACGTCTCCGGAACCAACCTCTCCGTCGACCTGGAGTACTTCAAGTCCCTCGGCGTGAACTTCGTCGAGCCGCCGGAGAAGGCCAAGGCGCAGGGTGGCGGCTGGTTCGAGAGCCTGAGCTGGGAGAACGTCGACAAGTACGCGGCGGACGTCATCATGATGGACGACCGTTCCTCGGCGATCCAGCCGGCGAACATCTCCGAGGCGACGTGGAAGAAGCTGCCGGCGGTCAAGGCCGGGCAGGTCATCTCGCGGTCGGCCGAGCCGATTCTGTCGTACGACAAGTGCGTGCCGCTGGTGGAGAACCTGGCGAAGGCCATCGAGAGCGCGAAGAAGGTCAGCTAGGCGTTCAGCGCCGTGGGGGCTGCTCAACGGCTGCGGCCGCGGGCCGTATGTGGCTTGTCGCGCAGTTCCCCGCGCCCCTGGAGGTACGCCGCCCCACCCCTGACGACAACTCAGGAGCCCCCATGACCACCGCCGTAGCCGCCCCGTTCCGTTTCTTTTCCCTTCAGGTCGTGCGGACGAGGCGGCTCGGTCCGTCTCTGGTCCGTGTCACCTTCGGTGGGCCCGATCTGCACGCCTTCCATTCCGATGGGCGTGACCAGTCGCTGTCGCTGTTCCTGCCGCATCCCGGGCAGCCCGAGCCGGTGGTGCCGCTCGAGCTCGGTGACCAGTGGTGGCAGGGCTGGCGCGAACTCCCGGACGACGTACGGGCCGTGATGCGCTCGTACACCCTGCGCGCACTGCGCCGCGACCCGGACGAGATCGACATCGACTTCGCCCTGCACGGCATCGAGCCGGGCGCCTCGGTCCAGGCCGGTCCCGCCTCCCGCTGGGCCGACCGGGCCGCCGCCGGGGACCGGGTCCTGCTGCTCGGCCCGGCCATCGCCGACAACCGGGCGATCCGCTTCCGGCCGCCCGAGGACACCGACCTCGTGGTCGTCTGGGGCGACGAGACCGCCGTACCGGCCGCCTCGGCCATCATCGAGGCGCTGCCGGCCGGCACCCGCGCCCGGGTCTGGCTGGAGGTCCCGCACGCCGGGGACATCCAGGACCTGGTGACCGAGGCCGACGCCGAGATCACCTGGATCGTCAAGGACCAGACCCCGAAGACCCCCAGGGACCCCAGGACCGTCGAGGGCTCCCCCATGGTCCTCGACACCCTCCGCGACGCCCGGCTCCCTTCCGCCGAGCGGCCGTACATCTGGATCGCCGGCGAGTCCGGCTGCGTGAAGGAGCTGCGCCGGCACTTCGTGCGGGAGCGCGGGATCGACCGCCGCCGGGTGACGTTCGTCGGCTACTGGCGCCGCGGCGTGAGTGAGGAGCAGCTACGCGCGGAAAGCTGACCGACAGCCGTCCATGACCCACGCGTGATCACAGTCACGGCAGAGCCAGCCCTCCCCCCATGCAACTTAGGTTAGGCTTACCTAAGTTCAACCCCGCGGCTCAGCCCACCCCTGTCCCGACCGGACTGTCCCCACCGGAGGACCCCCACATGCGCTCTCACCTGCTCAACGACACCACCGCGGAGCAGTACCGCCGCTCCGTGACCGACGGAGTCGAGCGGGTGGCCGCCAAACTCGCCGCCACCGACCGGCCCTTCACCGGCGTCAGCGTCGACGCCCTCTCCCCCCGCATCGACGAGATCGACCTCGACCGGCCGCTGCACGACACCACCGCGGTGCTCGACGAACTGGAGGACGTCTACCTCCGGGACGCGATCTACTTCCACCACCCGCGCTACCTCGCCCACCTCAATTGCCCGGTCGTCATCCCGGCCGTGCTCGGCGAGGCGGTCCTGTCCGCCGTGAACTCCTCCCTGGACACCTGGGACCAGTCGGCCGGTGGCACGCTCATCGAGCGGAAACTGATCGACTGGACGAACGAGCGCATCGGCCTCGGCCCCGCCGCCGACGGCGTGTTCACCTCCGGCGGCTCACAGTCCAACCTCCAGGCGCTGCTGCTCGCGAGGGAAGAGGCCAAGAGTGACAGCCTCGCCAAACTGCGTATCTTCGCCTCCGAGGTCAGCCACTTCAGCGTGAAGAAGTCCGCGAAGCTGCTCGGGCTCGGCCAGGACGCCGTGGTCTCCATACCCGTCGACCACGACAAGCGCATGCAGACCGTCGCCCTCGCCCGCGAGCTGGAGCGCTGCGCGAAGGACGGCCTCGTCCCCATGGCCGTCGTCGCCACCGCCGGCACCACCGACTTCGGCTCCATCGACCCGCTGCCCGAGATCGCCGAGCTGTGCGAGCAGTTCGGCACCTGGATGCACGTCGACGCCGCCTACGGCTGCGGCCTGCTCGCCTCCGTGAAGCACCGGGACCGCATCGACGGCATCGAGCGCGCCGACTCCGTCACCGTCGACTACCACAAGTCGTTCTTCCAGCCGGTGAGCTCCTCGGCCGTGCTCGTCAGGGACGCCGCGACGCTGCACCACGCCACCTACCACGCGGAGTACCTCAACCCGCGCCGGATGGTGCAGGAACGTATCCCCAACCAGGTGGACAAGTCCCTGCAGACCACCCGCCGCTTCGACGCCCTCAAGCTGTGGATGACCCTCAGGACCATGGGCGCCGACGGCATCGGGCAGCTCTTCGACGAGGTGTGCGAGCTGGCCCGGGAGGGCTGGAAGCTGCTCGCCGGCGACCCGCGCTTCGACGTCGTCGTGGAGCCGAGCCTGTCCACCCTGGTGTTCCGCTACATCCCGGCGGCCGTGACCGACCCCGCAGAGATCGACCGCGCCAACCTCTACGCCCGCAAGGCCCTGTTCGCCTCCGGTGACGCCATCGTCGCGGGCACCAAGGTCGGCGGCCGCCACTACCTGAAGTTCACCCTGCTCAACCCCGAGACGCAGGCGTCCGACATCGCCGCCGTCCTCGATCTGATCGCCGGCCATGCCGAGCAGTACCTGGGAGAGTCCCTTGACCGCGCGTCCTGAAAACCCCACCCAAACCCATGACTTCGTGGGGATCGGGCTCGGCCCCTTCAACCTCGGACTGGCCTGCCTCACCGAACCCATCGACGCACTCGACGGCGTCTTCCTGGAGTCGAAGCCCGACTTCGAGTGGCACGCGGGGATGTTCCTCGACGGCGCCCACCTCCAGACCCCGTTCATGTCGGACCTGGTCACCCTCGCCGACCCGACGTCCCCGTACTCCTTCCTGAACTACCTGAAGGAGAAGGGCCGGCTGTACTCGTTCTACATCCGCGAGAACTTCTACCCGCTGCGCGTCGAGTACGACGACTACTGCCGCTGGGCCGCGAACAAGCTGAGCAGCATCCGCTTCAACACGACGGTGACGGAAGTCCGCTACGAGGACGACCTCTACGTCGTGCACACCGAGGCCGGAGACGTCTACCGCGCCCGCCGTCTGGTGCTCGGCACCGGCACCCCGCCCTACATCCCCGAGGCCTGCCAGGACCTGGGCGGCGACTTCCTGCACAACTCCCGCTACCTGAGCCACAAGGCGGAGCTGCAGAAGAAGGACTCGATCACGCTGGTCGGCTCGGGCCAGTCGGCCGCCGAGATCTACTACGACCTGCTCAGCGAGATCGACGTCCACGGTTACCGGCTGAACTGGGTCACCCGCTCCCCGCGCTTCTTCCCGCTGGAGTACACCAAGCTCACGCTGGAGATGACCTCCCCGGAGTACGTCGACTACTTCCGCGAGCTGCCGGAGGCGACCCGCTACCGCCTCACGGCCGAGCAGAAGGGCCTGTTCAAAGGCATCGACGGCGACCTGATCAACGAGATCTTCGACCTGCTCTACCAGAAGAACCTCGCCGGCCCGGTGCCCACGCGGCTGCTCACCAACGCCTCGCTGAGCAGCGCGGCGTACGAGAACGGCACGTACACGCTGGGCTTCCGCCAGGAGGAGCAGGGCAAGGACTTCGAGCTGGACTCCGAGGGCCTGGTGCTGGCCACCGGCTACAAGTACGCCGAGCCGAAGTTCCTCGCCCCCGTCAAGGACCGCCTGGTCTACGACTCCCAGGGCAACTTCGACGTCGCCCGCAACTACGCCGTCGACGTCACCGGCCGGGGCGTCTTCCTGCAGAACGCCGGCGTCCACACGCACAGCATCACCAGCCCCGACCTGGGCATGGGCCCGTACCGGAACGCGTACATCATCCGGGAGCTGCTGGGCAGCGAGTACTACCCGGTCGAGAAGACCATCGCCTTCCAGGAGTTCGCGGTATGAGCGCCACGACCGGCATCGGCACACTGACCGTCCGCCCGCTCGACCCCCTGAAGGACGCCGAGCTGCTGCACTCCTGGGTCACGCACCCCAAGGCGTCCTACTGGATGATGCAGGACGCGAAACTGCAGGACGTCGAGCGCGAGTACATGCGCATCGCCGCGCACGAGTACCACCACGCGTACCTCGGTCTGCACGAGGGCCGCCCGGCGTTCCTGATGGAGTCGTACGACCCCCGGTACGTCGAGCTGGAAGGCCTGTACGACCCGGAGCCCGGCGATGTCGGCATGCACTTCCTGGTCGCGCCGACCGACCGACCGATCCACGGCTTCACCAAGGCCGTCATCACCGCCGTGATGGACGAGCTGTTCGCCGACCCGCGCACCCGCCGGGTCGTGGTGGAGCCCGACGTCAGCAACAAGGCAGTACACGCGCTCAACGAGGCCGTCGGCTTCGTGCCCGAGCGCGAGATCGACAAGCCGGAGAAGCGCGCGCTGCTGAGCTTCTGCACGCGTGACCAGTACCTGGCCGCACGAGGAGTGGCGATATGACCCTGTCCGACGCCGTGGCACACCTGTCCCCCGAGCGCTGGGACCAGGCCAACCGCCTGCTGATCCGCAAAGCACTCGCCGAGTTCGCGCACGAGCGGCTCATCACCCCCGAGAGGGACGGGGAGCGCTTTGTCGTCCGCAGCGACGACGGCCTCACCCAGTACGCCTTCTCCGCCGCCCGCCGGGCCCTGGACCACTGGCAGGTGGACGCCGGCTCGATCACCCGGCACCGGGACGGCGCCGAGCTTCCGCTCGCGGCCCTGGACTTCTTCATCGAGCTGAAGGACACCCTCGGCCTGAGCGAGCAGATCCTGCCGGTCTACCTGGAGGAGATCTCCTCCACCCTCTCCGGCACCTGCTACAAGCTCACCAAGCCGAAAGTCACCGCGTCCGAGCTGGCGCGCGGCGACTTCCAGGACATCGAGACCGGCATGACCGAGGGCCACCCCTGCTTCGTGGCCAACAACGGGCGGCTCGGCTTCGGCATCCACGAGTACCTGTCGTACGCGCCGGAGACGGCGAGCCCGGTCCGCCTGGTGTGGCTGGCCGCGCACCGCTCGCGGGCGGCGTTCACGGCCGGTGTCGGCATCGAGTACGAGTCGTTCCTGCGCGAGGAGCTGGGCGAGGAGACCGTAGAGCGCTTCCACGGCGTCCTGCGCGACCAGGGCAAGGACCCCGAGGACTTCCTGTTCATCCCGGTCCACCCCTGGCAGTGGTGGAACAAGCTCACCGTCACCTTCGCCGCCGAGGTCGCCCGCGGGCACCTGGTCTGCCTGGGCGAGGGCGGCGACGAGTACCTGGCCCAGCAGTCCATCCGGACCTTCTTCAACAGGACGAGCCCGGAGAAGCACTACGTCAAGACCGCGCTGTCGGTCATCAACATGGGCTTCATGCGCGGTCTGTCGGCCGCCTACATGGAGGCCACCCCGGCGATCAACGACTGGCTGGCCCAGCTCATCGAGGGCGACCCGGTGCTGAAGTCCACGGGCCTGTCGATCATCAAGGAGCGCGCGGCGGTCGGCTACCGGCACCTGGAGTACGAGAAGGCGACCGACCGCTACTCGCCGTACCGCAAGATGCTCGCCGCGCTGTGGCGGGAGAGCCCGGTGCCCTCGCTCCAGGAGGGCGAGTCCCTGGCCACGATGGCGTCCCTGGTCCATGTCGACCAGCAGGAGGCGTCCGTGGCGGGCGCGCTGATCGAGCAGTCGGGTCTCGCCCCCACGGAGTGGCTGCGCCACTACCTCAAGGCCTACTTCACGCCCCTCCTCCACAGCTTCTACGCCTACGACCTGGTCTTCATGCCGCACGGCGAGAACGTCATCCTGGTGCTGAAGGACGGGGTCGTGCAGCGCGCGATCTACAAGGACATCGCCGAGGAGATCGCCGTCATGGACCCGGACGCGGTGCTGCCGCCGACGGTCGAGCGGCTGCGCGTCGAGGTCCCGGAGGACAAGAAGCTCCTGTCGATCTTCACGGACGTCTTCGACTGCTTCTTCCGCTTCCTCGCGGCGAACCTCGCCACCGAGGGAATCCTGGAGGAGGACGACTTCTGGCGCACGGTCGCCGAGGTCACCCGCGCCTACCAGGAGTCGATGCCCGAACTCGCCGACAAGTTCAAGCAGTACGACATGTTCGCGCCCGAGTTCTCCCTCTCCTGCCTCAACCGCCTCCAGCTCCGCAACAACGAACAGATGGTGGACCTCTCGGACCCCTCCGGCGCCCTCCAACTGATCGGCACCCTGAAGAACCCGATCGCCGAGTTCTGACCCCAAGCAGACGGACACCCCGGAGTACGGTCCTCCGGGGTGCCCGTCATTTGGCTTCTGGCCTTTAGGGGCGCGGGGAACTGCGCATCTTTTAGGGGCGCGGGGAACTGCGCGACAAGCCCCCACGCACCCGCAGACGAATCACCGCCCGGCGGAGCCCCACGGCACCTGCGGCGACCGATACCACTCAATCCCCAGCGCATCCCACCGCTCAGCCTGCGCAGCAAGCCGCACCTTGTATCGCGACCAGTCATGCGAAGCCGCCGAAGACCACCCCAACTCGGCAACCCCAGGCAACCGCGGAAACGCCATGAACTCGATGTGCCGGGAGTTCTCCAGCGTCTCCGACCACATCGGCGCCTCGACCCCCTTCACCGCACCGCCCGGCACCCCCGGCAGATACGCCCCGGGATCCCAGTCGTAGGACCGCTTCACCTCGACATAGCCCGCCCAGGACAGCCCCAGCGGCGTGTCCTCGGTGTACTTCATGTCGAGATAGACCCGGTCCGCCGGCGAAAGGATCAGCCCCGTGCCACTCTGCGCGGCCTTCGCCACCCGCGCCTTCTCCTCCGCACTCGTACTGTCGAGCCCCCAGTACTGCGCGAGAGCGCCCTTCGCCGGGGTCGCCCCGGTGAGCTGGTGCCAGCCGACGACCGTCTTGCCGTACTTCGCGACGACCGGCTGCACCCGGTCCATGAACGCGACGTAGTCCTCATGGCTGGTGGAGTGCGCCTCGTCGCCGCCGATGTGGAGGTACTTGCCGGGAGTCAGCGCGGCGAGCTCCCGAACGACGTCGTCCACGAAGTCGTACGTGATCTCCTTGCCGACGCACAGCGAGCTGAAGCCGACCTCGGTCCCGGTGTACAGCGGGGGTGCCACGCCGTCGCAGTTGAGCTCGGCGTAGGAGGCGAGGGCCGCGTTGGTGTGGCCGGGCATGTCTATCTCGGGGACGACCTCCAGATAGCGGGAGGAGGCGTACCGCACGATCTCCTTGTAGTCGGCCTTGGTGTAGAAGCCGCCGGGCCCACCGCCGACCTCCGTCGAACCGCCGTAGGTGGCCAGGCGCGGCCAGGAGTCGATGGCGATGCGCCAGCCCTGGTCGTCGCTGAGGTGGAGGTGCAGCTTGTTGATCTTGTAGAGGGCCAACTGGTCGATGTAGCGCTTGACCTGGTCGACGGTGAAGAAGTGCCGGGAGACGTCGAGCATGGCGCCGCGCCAGCCGTAGCGCGGGGTGTCCGTGACGGTGCCGCCCGCGACCAGCCAGGGGCCGGGCTGGACGGAGTCCTTCTCGACGGCCGCCGGGAGCAGTTGGCGCAGGGTCTGCACGCCGTGGAAGAGACCGGCGGGCCCCGCCGCGGTGATGGTGACGCCCTTGCTGCCGCTGTCGAGGCGGTAGCCCTCGGCGCCGAACGGGCCTTGGGCGAGCCGTAGCCGGATGCCTCCGGCGCCTTGGTCGGTGACGGGAAGGCGGTAGCCGGTGGAGGGGCGGAGGATCTTCGCGAGGTACTCGCCGATGCGCCGGGTCTCGCGGGAGCCGTCGACGCGTATGTGTGTGCCGCGGGTGATCCGGTAGGCGGACCCGCTCGGGGCGACCGAGGCGGGTGCGGGGACCACACGGTCGAGCGGGGTGGGCGAGGCCGCCGGTGCGGGGGCCGCTCCGGTCGCGGAGACGCCCATCGCGACCAGCAGCAGGGAGCCGAGAAGGCGGAGCGTTCTGTGGTGCTGTCTCACACGGCCATCTCTCACAAGCGTGTCCCTTCCATGAGCCGTAGAGCTCCAAGAGGTCTGGACCACTATCGCGGGACACTGATGGAACAATCCACCCCATGGCGGAAATCATCCAGAGGGACGGCTCCTGGACCTTCGACGGCGACGCCCTGCGACTGACTCCCGGGCGGGACAAGAACGTCAGTCTGCTGCGCAGGGAACTGGGTGAACTGATCGTCCCACTGGGGGCGTTGGCGGGAATATCGTTCGAGCAGGGCAAGAAGGGCGGGCGGCTGCGGCTGCGCCTGCGCGACGGTGCCGATCCGCTGCTGCACGCGACCGGCGGACGGCTCACCGAGCCCCACGACCCGTACCAACTGCTCGTCGAGTCCGACCGCTACGGGGTCGCCGAGTACTTCACGGACGAGGTGCGGAGCGCGCTGCTCCTGGACCAGGTGCCGGCCGACCCGGTGACCGCGTACCTGCTGCCGGGGCCCGCCGTGCCGCTCTCGGTCTCCGCCGGGGACGGCACCGCGAGCTTCGACGGCGAGCGCATACGCCTGGAGTGGAACTGGAAGACGGAGGACGCCAAGGCCGCCGCCGGCGCCCGCACGCTCGCGCTCAGCGACATCACGGGCGTGGAGTGGCAGCCGGCGGCCGGCCTGGAGAACGGCTACGTCCGCTTCACCGTGCGGAACGCGCCCACCAAGGCCCCGCCCAAGTACGACCCCAACTCCGTGGAGCTGTGGGGCTTCAAGAAGGACCCGCTGATGGCACTGGTCGCGGCGGCGGTCCAGGCCAGGCTTCCCCACCCGGCCGGGTCCGCCGCCGACGCACCGGCCGCGCGACCGGAAACGCCTTCCCTCCCGGTCACGCCCGCGGAGGACGACCACGACGCCCTCCTGCGCCGCCTGCGCGAACTCGGCGAACTGCACCGCACGGGCGTACTGACGGACGACGAGTTCGCGCTGGCCAAGCAGGCGATCCTCAAGCGGATGTAACACCCCGGAGAAGCCGGAACACTCCCCCGGGAGGCGCTACTTCGCCCGGCGCGCGATGGTGAAGTGGTCCACCTGCTCCCCGCTCTCGGCGATACCGCGCACCTTCAGCGTGGCCGTCCGCCCCTTCGGCGCGGGGGTGACGTCCACGCGCAGGAAGGAGTAGTCGAGGTAGCGCACCCGGGACCAGGCGACGGTCTCGTTCTGCTTGCCGCCCTTGACGTTGACGAACGAGGCCACGGAGTCCACGTCCTGCTCGTTGCCCTCGTACGACAGCGGGGCGCTGAACGCGTAGAGGCTGCGGCCCGCCGCACCGGCCGTCACGTACACGACGCCGTCGGTCTCGGGGTAGGCCGTGCCGCCGATCGGCAGCTTCTTGGCGACCTTGTTCCCCTTGATGACGTCGGTGCGCTCGTACTGGTGGTTGTGGCCGTTGATGACCAGGTCCACCGTGTACTTCTCGAACAGCGGCACCCACTCCTGGCGCACACCCCCCTCCGAGGCGTGCGAGGTGGAGGTGCAGTAGGCGCAGTGATGGAAGAAGATCACGATGAAGTCGACGTCCTTCGACGCCCGGTACTTCTTCAGCTGGGCTTCCAGCCACTTGGTCTGGGTGCCGCCCGAGATGCCGAGGTTGGCCGGGATCTCGAAGGAGATGTCGTTGGCGTCGAGCGAGATGACCGCAGTGTTGCCGTAGACGAAGGTGTAGACGCCCGGCAGGTTCTTCTTGTCGGGGCCGTTGCCCGGGAGGTTCCAGCGGGCCTCCTCGCCGCCGTAGCCGTTGGGCGAGTACCAGGCCTCCATGTCGTGGTTGCCGTAGGCGGGCATCCACGGGACGGACTTGGCGACGGACTCGGTCTGGGCGAGGAACTGGTCCCAGATCCGCGAGTCGAAGCCGGTGTCGGAGGTCTGGCCGGAGCCGGACGGGTCGGCGTAGGCGATGTCGCCGGCGTGCAGATGGAAGGCCGGGTTCTGGCCGAGCAGCAGGCTGTTGTTGGCGAGGCCGTGATAGCTGACGCCCTCGTCGCCGAAGGCCGTGAAGGTGAACGGCGCCTGGTGCGCGGGGGCGGTGGTGAAGGTGCCGAGGGTGCCCAGCAGGTGCGGTGCGGCCGGGTCGAAGCCCTGGTGGCCGACGCCGTAGTAGTAGGTCCGGCCCGGGCGCAGATGCGTCAGCTCGGCGTGCACGTAGTACTGGGTGTGGTTGCCGCTGGCGCCGACACCGGCGGGCGTGAAGAGGGTGCGGACCTCGGCGTCGATCTTCCGGGAGAGGTCCGTGGGGTGGGCGCCGATACGGATGAACGGCTTCTTGACGGCGACCGGGACCTGCCAGGAGACGGTCATCTCCGTGCGCGGGTCGGCGCCGTAGGCGAGGTGGCGGCCGAAGGGGGCGACGAAGGCGCCGTCGACACTCTCGGCCGCGGGGGCGGTGCGGGCGGTCGGTACGGCCGCCTGGGCGGTGGCTCCGGGAACGAAGGCGCCACCCGCGACGGCGCCGAGTGTGACGGCACCGCCTCTGATCATCGTGCGCCGGGAGAATCTGGCGCGCAGGTACTCGTGCTGCTCAGCCATGCTCATGCGCTCGGCGAGCCGCTCGGGTACGCCCATACGAGGAATGTCCATGGCGCCACAAGCTGCTCGCCTTACACATCCGCCCGGGGAACAACCGCCCATCAGACTCCCATGGGCTTCCCATAAGTGTTCCAACACTCATCTGCCCGAAACCGGGCAGATTCCTTGCGAAAGTGCCGTCGGTGCCTCAGGATCTAGCGAGTGCACGACGAACTCGTTGATCATCTGACGCGGTCCAGCCCCCTCAACCGGGGCGAGGCGCTGCGCGTGATCCAGGACGTGCTCGCGTACTTCGACGAGACGACCGAGGGGTACGTCCGTCGCCGCCACCGTGAGCTCCAGGCCCAGGGCCTGGTGAACACGGCGATCTTCGAACAGATCGAGGCGGATCTGAAATATCGCGCGGTGGCACCCCCGGAGCTCTCGCTCCGGCAGCTACGGCGCATCGTCTACGGCTGAGGAATACGTATACATGTGCGGCATCGTCGGTTACATCGGGAAGCGTGACGTCGCTCCTCTCCTGCTCGAGGGCCTCCAGCGCCTGGAGTACCGCGGCTACGACTCCGCGGGCATCGTCGTCACGTCCCCGAAGACGTCCGGCCTGAAGATGGTCAAGGCCAAGGGCCGCGTGCGCGACCTGGAGGCCAAGGTCCCGGCCCGCTTCAAGGGCACGACCGGCATCGCCCACACCCGCTGGGCCACCCACGGCGCCCCCTCCGACGTCAACGCCCACCCGCACCTGGACGCCGAGGGCAAGGTCGCCGTCGTCCACAACGGCATCATCGACAACGCCTCCGACCTGCGCCGCAAGCTGGAGGCGGACGGCGTCGAGTTCCTCTCCGAGACCGACACCGAGGTCCTCACCCACCTCATCGCCCGCTCGCAGGCCACCAAGCTGGAGGACAAGGTCCGCGAGACCCTCCGGCTCATCGAGGGCACGTACGGCATCGCCGTCATGCACGCCGACTTCCCCGACCGGATCGTCGTCGCCCGCAACGGCTCCCCGGTCGTCCTCGGCATCGGCGAGAAGGAGATGTTCGTCGCCTCGGACATCGCCGCGCTGGTCGCCCACACCCGCCAGATCGTCACCCTGGACGACGGCGAGATGGCCACCCTCAAGGCCGACGACTTCCGCACCTACACCACCGAGGGCACCCGCACCACGGCCGAGCCCACCACCGTGGAGTGGGAAGCGGCGTCGTACGACATGGGCGGCCACGACACCTACATGCACAAGGAGATCCACGAGCAGGCCGACGCCGTGGACCGCGTGCTGCGCGGCCGCATCGACGACCGCTTCTCCACCGTGCACCTGGGCGGCCTCAACCTGGACGCCCGCGAGGCCCGGCGGATCCGCCGCGTGAAGATCCTCGGCTGCGGCACCTCGTACCACGCGGGCCAGATCGGCGCCCAGATGATCGAGGAACTGGCCCGCATCCCCGCCGACGCCGAGCCCGCCTCCGAGTTCCGCTACCGCAACGCGGTCGTCGACCCCGACACCCTCTACGTCGCGGTCTCCCAGTCCGGCGAGACCTACGACGTCCTCGCCGCCGTGCAGGAGCTCAAGCGCAAGGGCGCACGGGTCCTGGGCGTGGTGAACGTGGTCGGCTCGGCGATCGCCCGCGAGGCCGACGGCGGCATCTACGTGCACGCCGGGCCGGAGGTCTGCGTGGTCTCCACCAAGTGCTTCACCAACACCACGGTCTCCTTCGCCCTGCTCGCCCTCCACCTGGGCCGCACCCGCGACCTCTCGGTCCGCGACGGCAAGCGGATCATCGCGGGCCTGCGCAAGCTGCCCGCCCAGATCGCCGAGATCATGGAGCACGAGGAGGACGTCAAGAAGCTGGCCCTGCAGTTCGCCGAGGCCCGCTCGATGCTCTTCATCGGCCGCGTCCGGGGCTACCCGGTGGCCCGTGAGGCCTCCCTGAAGCTCAAGGAGGTCTCCTACATCCACGCCGAGGCCTACCCCGCCTCCGAGCTCAAGCACGGCCCGCTCGCCCTGATCGAGCCGGCCCTCCCCACGGTCGCGATCGTCCCCGACGACGACCTGCTGGAGAAGAACCGCGCGGCCCTGGAGGAGATCAAGGCCCGCAGCGGCAAGATCCTCGCGGTCGCCCACCAGCACCAGGAGAAGGCCGACGAAACCATCGTCGTCCCGAAGAACGAGGACGAACTCGACCCGATCCTGATGGGCATCCCCCTCCAACTCCTGGCGTACCACACGGCCTTGGCCCTGGGCAGGGACATCGACAAGCCCCGCAACCTGGCCAAGTCGGTGACGGTTGAGTAAGTGACCCTCTTTTAGGGGCGCGGGGAACTGCGCGAACAACCCCAACGCACCCGCACAGGCCAAACAAGAGGACGGACCCCCACGTGCTGCCACCAGCGCACAGGGGGTCCGTTTTCACACGCCGGGGCCGCCCAATACCCCGACGTCGGCTGCCATTTCAGCCGGTGGCCGTCACGCCCCGACCGGCAGCACGCCGTCGCGGAACCGCCGTAGGCCAGTGCGCCAGGGCCGCGGTCGCCGCGTACCAGGCCACCGCCCCCGCGGCGACGGCGAACCAGCCCCCGACCTTCGCAAGCCCGTCGTTCTCAGCGAACACGCCGATCGCGAGCAGCAGCAGCGACACGAAGAACAGCCCGTACATCCCCTGCCCGAGCTGGTCACCACCGGCGAGCGTCAGAGACAGCGCCACCAGCGCGAACAACAGCAGGAACAACCCTGCCGCGTTGGCGGACGCCTCCCCCGCCACGGCCCACGTGAACCACAGCGCCCCGAGCACCGAGAACGCCGTACCACCGGCGGAGTCCCCCTCACGGAGGGCCATCAGCCCGGCGACGAAGAGGGCGATGCCGCCCACATACTGGGCGATTGACACAGCGTCAGTGGCTGACACACCGTCGATCGCGGCGGTATGCCCCAACCCGAAGGCCAACAGGGTGATTCCGAGGGCGAGTCGACCGGCCACGGTCGTGATTCCGCTTCCCGCGGAGACGTCTTTGTCCACGGCGGGCTCCCTTCGTGCATGTGCAGTTGTGCGGTGCCCCGTATATGCCCTTCACAAAGGCACAAACACCTCTACGCGCAAGTAGTTTTACGCACTGCACAGGGGAAGCCCGTACGGAACGCGCAGGGAATCAGCGCATCAGGGAATGACGATGACCGGCCGCTGCGCCCGCTTGGCGAGCCGCCCCGCGACCGAGCCGAAGATGCGCCCCACGATGCCGTGACTCGACCCGACGACGATCGCGTCGGCCTCGTACTCCCGCCCGACCTCTTCGAGTTCGTGGCAGATGTCCCCGCCGCGCTCGACGAGGATCCAGGGCACCTCGGCGAGGTACTCCGCACACGCCAGCTCCAGCCCGAGCACCTCGGTCCGGTGGTCCGGCACGTCCACGAAGACGGGTGGCTCGCAGCCGGCCCACACCGTGGTCGGCAGCCGGTTGGCGACATGGACGATGATCAGGCCCGACCCGGAGCGATGGGCCATCCCGATCGCATAGGCCAGGGCGCGCTCACTGGACGTGGAGCCGTCGAATCCGACGACGACGCCGTGCTTGAAGGCGGGATCGCAGGAATGACGTAGCTCTTCCGCCGCCAGGGGCTCGGCCGCCGTGGGATCGGCGACGGGCCGCTTGCGGTCCGCTGGTTCGAAGAATTCGTGACCGGCCATGGCTGTCTCGGAGTTGTGATCCTTATATGGGGGACAACAGTGTGCGGCGGAGCTGTGTCCGGGAATGGTCTTCCCAACCCCATACCCCCAAGGGTACGGCGGCACGCCTCCTTAGCCCAGATCCCGCTCACCGTGCGTGCGGGTTTCAGGGAGCATGCACGAGGCGACGCCCGTAACGCAATGGTTGCTGCGCTGTACAGGCGGTTTGCACAGGATTCACTTACCCGTGGGGGTGATCCGCTCAGCCAGTGACCGACGTCCCGGCCGCGCGTTGAACCCCGTGAGTCACGCCACAGGGAGCGCCCATGTCCGGACCCAGCATCGCCTCCGAGGCGGACCGCGCGGCCCCGCCGTCGCGGGACACCGCGACGGATGTGATTCGCTGGGCGGCCTTCAGCTGTCTGCTCGTCCCGGTCGTGCTCCTCGGCTACGGCAGCTCCCTGGCCGGTGCCGCCGGCACGGCCCTCGGGCTCGCCGCCGTCACGGGCGCCTGCCGGGTACTGCTGCGCCAGTCCGAGCGCGGCGCGGCCCGGCTGGCGGCCGAGGACCGGGCACCCCACCGGGGCCGGCACCACCGCACCGGAACGGGGTCACATCGGGGCGGACGGCACACTGGAGGAGATACACCGGTCGGCTGACCGGTTTCAGTGCACGTGCACGTTGGTTTTCAGCCAACTTCTCGCACCTGTGCATCACCTTGCCGAGGCACCCCCCAACCCCCGTTCGACCTGCACGGAAAGGGCCTCAGGGGACCTGCGCACCCTACGCGGATTGGCCACTGCGACAAGGCGCACTTCCCTGCACGCCCCACGAGTGCAACGCTTCGTGATCGAATGCTTCACGCCAAGTTGCCAAGTCGACAATGTGCCGAGTGCCGAACCGGCCACCTCGGCACGACGGGACACAGTAGATTCGATCTTGACTGTCTACGGCGGGGGACTCGTGCAGGACCGAGGGGAAACGTGCAGGAGCGACACAACCGAGGAGCCGCGACCACCGAGGGGGGCTTAGCAGTATGAGCCACGACTCCACTGCCGCGCCGGAAGCCGGCGTCCGGAAGCTTTCCGGGCGACGCCGCAAGGAGATCGTCGCGGTGCTGCTGTTCAGCGGCGGCCCCATCTTCGAGAGTTCCATACCACTGTCGGTGTTCGGGATCGACCGCCAGGACGCCGGCGTGCCGCGCTACCGACTGCTGGTGTGCGGCGGTGAGGACGGCCCGCTGCGGACCACAGGGGGCCTCGAACTCAGCGCACCACATGGCTTGGAAGCGATCTCACGCGCGGGCACGGTCGTCGTGCCGGCCTGGCGTTCGATCACTTCTCCGCCACCGGACGAGGCGCTCGACGCGCTGCGCCGCGCCCACGAGGAGGGCGCCCGCATCGTCGGGCTGTGCACCGGCGCCTTCGTCCTGGCGGCGGCGGGCCTGCTGGACGCCCGGCCCGCGACGACACACTGGATGTACGCGCCGACGCTGGCGAAGCGCTACCCGTCGGTGCACGTCGATCCGCGCGAGCTGTTCGTCGACGACGGGGACGTGCTGACGTCGGCGGGCACCGCGGCCGGAATCGATCTCTGTCTCCACATCGTGCGGACGGACCACGGCAACGAGGCGGCCGGCGCGCTGGCCCGCCGCCTGGTGGTCCCGCCGCGCCGGTCGGGCGGCCAGGAGCGCTACCTCGACAGGTCTTTACCGGAGGAGATCGGCGCCGACCCGCTCGCGGAGGTCGTCGCCTGGGCGCTGGAGCACCTCCACGAACAGTTCGACGTGGAGACGCTGGCGGCACGCGCGTACATGAGCCGTCGTACGTTCGACCGCCGCTTCCGCTCGCTGACCGGGAGTGCCCCGCTGCAGTGGCTGATCACGCAGCGGGTGCTCCAGGCGCAGCGCCTGCTGGAGACGTCGGACTACTCGGTGGACGAGGTGGCGGGGCGCTGCGGCTTCCGGTCGCCGGTCGCCCTGCGCGGGCACTTCCGCCGCCAGCTCGGCTCGTCCCCGGCCGCGTACCGGGCGGCCTACCGCGCCCGTCGTCCGCAGGCCGAGCGGCCCCAGGACGTCGACGGCGGACCGGGCGGTCCCGGGGGCGGCATGCCCGGCCACACGGGGCATCCCGGCCAGGCGCCCGCCGCGCTGCACCCGGAGCACCCGGTCCCGCTCCAGTCCCGCCGTACGGCGGCCGCGAGCGCGGTCGGGTCGTCCCCGGCCCTGTCGGCGTCGGCCGCGTCCGACAACGGGCGGGAGGCCTACATATCGGCCCGGGCGAGTCTGCCGGGGCAGCGCAGCGCGACATGAGCCGGTG